>JBASRP010000422.1:0-12717 GCA_049273905.1 Actinomycetota bacterium | reverse complement strand
GAGCTGGTCCGCTCGAGGCGCGGCTGGGCCCCAGCGACGGCGTCGTTCGACAGCACGACACGGAGCTCCGCCGGCGACCCGGCGCTGCGCGTAGCGACGTGGACGACGCTCGGTGGGTTCACGCGGACGAGGGTCGTTTCGGTCACGCCGGGAGAAAGCTCACGCTGGGCGGCGACGCTGTAGCCGCGCGGGACGCGCGGCACCGATGCGGCGTTTGCCGCTTGTGCGGGCCCCGCCACGAGGACGAGGAAGCCAAGAACAACGACGACGGATCGACGCACGGTTCGGCCCTTCGATGGTTACGGCGCCCACGAAGGGAGGCGGAGTGTGCCAGAGCGTGAACCCCTTTGCTTGCTTGTTTCGACAGGATGCTTCGAACTAACCAGAAGAGAAGGAAGCTGGCGTCTCGCTTGCTCCCGACGAACGTCCCGGCGCGGTTACGGATTGACGTAGATGCGCACGGCCGACCCTTTCGGCCGCTGCTCGCCCGCACAGAACGTTTGCAGCCACACGCGGCCGGACGATGAAAGGTCGGGATCGCGGCATCCTTGGATGCCGGCGTCGCCCGAGGGGTTCTTCATCGAGACGACCTCGACCGTGAACCCCGCGCTCTGCAGCGCTTGTTTCGCTTGGGTCAGCGTCTTCCCGAGCACCATCGGGACGGTCGCGACCGTGTTGTCGTCGCTGACGTAGACGGTCGCGTGTTGCCCGACGGACCCCGTCGTTCCCGGCGATGGCGACTGGTCGCAGACATACCCGGTGGGGTAGGAGGGGCAGGCGCGGGCGGCCACGGTCACGACGTAACCGGCTTCCTGGAACAGCGCGACGGCGTCGTTCTTCTTCTTGCCTATCACGTTCGGCGCGGTGATGACGCCCGTCGTCGGCTCGGTGCAGACCTCTTTCGGCTGCGTCCCCTTGATGTAGACCTGCTCCTGGATCAAGCCGGGGGGCGTGTACGGGTTGGGCAGGCAGTTTCGCGTGACGTCGACGCGCACGTGGACGAGGTCCGACGCGACGAGGGGGAAGTCGACCGGCGGCACACCCTGCAGGGCCTGGGTCATGTACGTCTTCCAGATCTGCCCCGGCCACGATCCGCCGACGACCTTGATCCGCGTGTACGGCGGGTACATCGGGATCTGCGCGCGAGGGAAACCGACCCACGACACCGCGACGATCTGCGGCGTCATCCCCGCGAACCACGCGTCGTGGTACTCATCCGCCGTCCCCGTCTTGCCGGCCGCGGGGCGCCCAAGCTGCTCGCGCCGTCCGGTGCCTTTCGCGATGACGTCCTTAAGCGCGTCGACGGCGAGCGCGACGATCTGCGGCTCGAGGACCTTCTTCTTGTCGTACTTCCATTCGAACAGGACCTTGCCGCGGGAGTCGGTGATCTTCGTGATCGCGACCGGCGGCGCCGCGTAGCCGCCGTTGGCGAGCGGCGAATACGCCGACGCGAGCTCGAGCGGCGACACCTCCTGCGCGCCGATCGCGATCGACGCCAGCGGTTTCAGCGGCGACGTGATGCCCATCCTCTGGGCGACCTCGACGACCTTCTTGGCGCCGATCTCTTTCACGACCTGGGCGTAGACGACGTTGACGCTCTTGATCGTCGCCTCGCGCAACGACAGACGGGAACCGAACGAGATGCTCTCGTAGTTGTGGACCGGCCAGATCTCGCCGTTCTCGAGCGTGATGCGGATCGATGAGCCACCGCGGTAGATGCGCTCGAGCGGGATGCCGTTCTCGAGAGCGCCCACGAGCGTGAAGGTCTTGAAGGACGAACCCGGCTGGCGCCGGCTCTGCACCGCGAGGTTGAACTTGGCGTACGGATCCTTCTCGTCGAAGAAGTCCCGGCCGCCGACCATCGACAGGATCCCGCCGGTCCGCGGGTCGACCGCGACGAACGCGTTGTGCGGATCCTTCTTGTAGGGAAGGACCTGTTTCGACGCCTGCTCGGCGGCCTTCTGCAGCCGCATGTCAATCGTCGTGTAGATGCGGAGCCCGCCCTTGAAGAGCGCGTTGACGCGATCGGCGAGCGTCGGCCCCAGAACGGCGAATCGCGGGTCGCGCTGGATCAGGTCCTTCACGTACTCGACGAAGTACGCGGCGGGGTAGCGAACCGTCTTCTTGATCCGCGCGACACCAAGCGGTGCCTTGGTGGCCGCGTCGGCGGCGGCCGGCGTCAGGTATTCCTGCTCGCGCATCTTCTGGATCACGAGGTTCCTGCGCGCGACCGCGGCGTCCGGATCCTTGTACGGGTCGTAACGTGTCGGCGACTTGATCGTGCCGGCGAGCAGCGCGGCCTGCGGGACCGTCAGGTCCTTCGCGTGCCGGCCGAAGAACGTCTGCGCGGCCGTCTCGATCCCGTACGCGCCTTGCCCGAAGTACACGGTGTTGAGGTAGAGGGCGAGGATCTCGTCCTTCGTGTACTTCTGCTCGAGCTGCCAGGCCAGTGCGGCCTCGTCGATCTTCCCGCGCAGTGTCCGGCCGCGGGTGATGAGCGCGTTCTTGATGTACTGCTGCGTGATCGTCGATCCTCCCTCGACCACCCGGCCTTCGGCCGTGTTGCGCAGGAACGCGCGCGCGATGGCTTTGAAGTCGACGCCGGGGTGCTCGAAGAACCGCGCGTCCTCGATCGCGATGACGGCTTGCTGGACGACAGGCGGAACCTGATCGATCGCGATGATGTCGCGGTTCTGTTCCTCATGGAGGCCGGTGATCAGCGACCCGTCCGCCGCGTAGATGTACGACGACTCCGCGAGCTTCTGCGCGCCGGCGAGCGTGTCCTCGAGATCGGGCAGCTTCACGCACGCCACCGTGGTGCCGGCAAGCACGAGGCAGAGGACGGTCGCGCGGACCTTCCGGGGCATGGTTTCGAGGAAGTTCATCATGAGTTAGACCCGCCGGATCGCGCCCGCGTCACCACGCGGACGTATGTCGATGGTAGCGGGGAACCCCCCTGTGCGCCCGGTGGTACGATGCCGCCCGCCATGGTCGTCCCCGCGCAAGAACAGCTTCGTATCCTGGGGTCCGGCGTCGCGGCGATCATCCCCGAAGACGAGCTCGCGACGCGCCTGGAACGGTCGGTTTCGACCGGTGTGCCGCTGCGCGTGAAGCTCGGGATCGACCCATCCGCGCCCGACATCCACCTCGGCCACGCCGTCCCACTGCGGAAGATGCGGCGCTTCCAAGACTTCGGCCACACGGCCGTGTTGATCATCGGCGACTTCACCGGACGGGTCGGCGACCCGTCCGGACAATCGGCGACGCGGAAAGCATTGACGCTCGACGAAGTCGACGCGAACGCTGCGACCTACGTCGAGCAAGCGAAACGCATCTTGCTGCCGGAGCGTCTCGAGATCCGCCACAACTCCGAATGGCTCGGCACCATGGGCGTGGACGGGCTGCTTCGCCTGGCGGGACGAGCGACCGTCGCGCAGATGTTGGAACGCGACGACTTCGCGAAGCGGTACGCGGACGGCCGGCCGATCTCGATCGTTGAGTTCCTCTACCCGTTGCTGCAGGCGCAGGACTCGGTCGAGATCCGTTCGGACGTCGAGCTCGGCGGGACGGATCAGACCTTCAACCTCCTCGTCGGGCGCGACCTCCAGGGCCGCGCGGGGCAGGAGCCCCAGATCGCGTTCACGCTTCCGTTGCTCGAGGGACTCGACGGCGTGCAGAAGATGTCGAAGTCCCTCGGGAACTACGTCGGCATCACGGAACCGCCGGAAGACATGTTCGGGAAACTGATGCGCGTCCCGGACGAGCTGGTCGGGAAGTACCTGCGACTCACGACGGATGTCGATCCGTCAGAGATCGACGCGCTCGAGAAGGACGCGGCGGGCGGCGGACCGGCCGCCGGCGCCGCGAAGCGCAAACTCGCGGCCGCCGTCACGTCGCTCTATCACGGAACCGAAGCCGCGCGACTCGCGGAACAACACTTCGACCGTCTCTTCCGGGAGCACGGGTTGCCCGATCAGATCGAGGAAGCCGCTTTGCCCGCGGAAACCCTCAAGGACGGGCTCGTGCAGCTGCCGCGTCTGATCGCGGCGCTCAAGCTTGCGGGGTCGACGAGCAAGGCGAGAGACCTCATCAAGCAGGGCGGGGTGAGGCTCGACGACGAGTCGATCACCGACCTCGAGGTGCCTCTCGAGCGCGTCGTCGGGCGGGTTCTCCAGGTCGGCAAGCGCGGCTTCCGCCGCCTGGTTACCTGACGAGGCCCTTTTCCCTGGTCAGAGCGCCCGAACTGTTTGACACCCCGAGGCCCGAGTCCTAGACTTCTCCGCTGGCCCCGGGTTCTTCCCCCCGGGCCAAAGGCGAAGATGCAGCGATCCTTCATCAGAGTCCCAGCAGGAGACAGCCGCTAGAAACCGCGTGCGCGGGAGGCTGTCGCTGGCCGAGAGGTCAGCGACTTTCTTTTGGGACGATAACGGGATCACCGCACCGACGCAGAACGCACCTTGAGAACTACATAGCGAGCGTGAGCATCTCAGAGCCAAGGTACAAAGGGCATACGGTGGATGCCTTGGCGCCAGGAGCCGACGAAGGACGCTGTAGGCTGCGATAAGCCACGGGGAGCCGCCA
Source organism: Actinomycetota bacterium (assembly GCA_049273905.1). Lineage (GTDB taxonomy): Bacteria > Actinomycetota > AC-67 > AC-67 > AC-67 > JBASRP01. The sequence goes on along the minus strand of JBASRP010000422.1, from coordinate 8,136 downwards.
AACAGGCATCGATCCGTGGATCTCCGAATGGGGCAACCCGGCGGGAGTCATGTCCCGTCACCTCACACTGAACACATAGGTGTGGGCGAGGCAACCCGGGAAAGTGAAACATCTCAGTACCCGGAGGAAGAGAAAGCAACCGCGATTCCCCTAGTAGCGGCGAGCGAAAGGGGAACAGCCTAAACCGATGCGACGTGATAGCCCTGTGGCGTTGTCGTGTCGGTGTCGTGGGACCCGCGTGGGACGGTGCAGGACGTCCTGAGGAGTTACAAAATCCGCGTCTAGCCGAAGGCCATGGAAAGGGCCGCCGCAGTAGGTAATAGCCCTGTAGGCGAAAGGCGACGGATCTCCTTGCGGAGTTCCCAAGTAGCGCCGAGCACGTGGAATTCGGCGTGAATCTGGGGGGACCACCCCCTAAGGCTAAATACTCCCTGGCGACCGATAGTGAACCAGTACCGTGAGGGAAAGGTGAAAAGCACCCCGGGAGGGGAGTGAAATAGCACCTGAAACCGTGTGCCTACAAACCGTCGGAGCAATCCGTTCTGGGCAACCAGGGCGGTGAGTGACGGCGTGCCTTTTGAAGAATGAGCCGGCGAGTTACGGTACGTAGCAAGGTTAAGGGGTAGACCCGGAGCCGAAGCGAAAGCGAGTCCGAATAGGGCGTCTAGTTGCGTGCCGCAGGCCCGAAGCTGGGTGATCTATCCATGGGCAGGTTGAAGCGCGGGTAAGACCGCGTGGAGGACCGAACCGACTCGGGTTGAAAACCGGGCGGATGACCTGTGGATAGGGGTGAAAGGCCAATCAAACCCAGTGATAGCTGGTTCTCCCCGAAATGCATTTAGGTGCAGCCTCGTGTGTTCCGCATCGGGGGTAGAGCACTGTTTGGGCTAGGGGGCCTACAAGCTTACCGAACTCAGACAAACTCCGAATACCGATGTGCTAAGCACGGGAGTGAGACTGCGAGCGATAAGGTCCGTAGTCGAGAGGGAAACAGCCCAGATCGCCAGCTAAGGTCCCTAAGTTTGGCTAAGTGGGAAACGATGTCCATTTGCTCAGACAGCCAGGAGGTTGGCTTAGAAGCAGCCACCCTTTAAAGAGTGCGTAACAGCTCACTGGTCGAGTGGATGGGCGCGGAAAATGTAACGGGGCTCAAGCCAAACACCGAAGCTGCGGGATCCACTCATAAGCCGGCGCATGGTGGGTGCACCATGCGTCCAAGCGAGTGGTTCGGTAGGGGAGCGTCGTGACGGGGGTGAAGCGGCCGCGTAAGCGAGCCGTGGACGCGTCACGAGTGCGAATGCCGGCATGAGTAGCGAATGAGGGGGGAGGAACCCCTCCGCCGAATGCCCAAGGGTTCCTGGGGAAGGTTCATCCGCCCAGGGTTAGTCGGGTCCTAAGGCGAGGCCGAGAGGCGTAGTCGATGGATAACAGGTTGATATTCCTGTACCACTAGCTCCGCGCCAAGGCCGAACCCGGTTTGCTAAGGAAAACCCCTTCGGGGGTCTACCGACCCAACCGGTATTAGGCCAGCGATGGGGAGACGCAGGAGGGTAGGTGGTCCCGGGCGATGGTCGTCCCGGGGTAAGTGCGTAGGCGGTCGCTCTAGGCAAATCCGGAGCGGCAACGCTGAGGCACGACGCCGAGCACATAGGTGCGAAGCCACTGATCCCACGCTGCCGAGAAAATCCTCTAGCGAGTGGAGTTGGTGCCCGTACCCCAACCCGACTCAGGTGGGCAAGTAGAGAATACTCAGGAGATCGAGAGAACCCTGGTTAAGGAACTCGGCAATCTAACCCCGTAACTTCGGAAGAAGGGGTGCCGTGATCGGTGAGGGACTTCGCGTCCCGAGCTGACCGCGGTCGCAGTGACCAGGCCCAAGCGACTGTTTACTAAAAACACAGGTGGGTGCGAAGCCGTAAGGCGCTGTATACCCACTGACGCCTGCCCGGTGCCGGAACGTTAAGAGGAAGGGTTAGCTGATCTTCGGATCAGCGAAGCTCTGAATCTAAGCGCCGGTAAACGGCGGCCGTAACTATAACGGTCCTAAGGTAGGAAGCCCTTTGGCAGGCAAAGGGCGCTGCCCCTCATGCCGGTGACGGCATGTAGTGCAGCTGGCTATTTGCTGGGAAATCCGTGGATCTCGAGGTACCAATCAATGTCATACCCGCTTGGTATGTTCGTTTCATGATTGGTGACAATCCTTCGAGTGCGGGCAATCAGCAGGAAAGGCCAGGCATCGAGCAGTGGATCGTCGGCTTCGTTGACGGTGAAGGCTGTTTCAGCGCTCCCATCCAACGCAATCGACGGATGGGTCGCGGTTGGCAGCTGCAACCCGTATTCGCGGTTGTGCAGAGCGAACGTAGCGTGGAGGTTTTGGAGTTGATCCGAGACTTCTTTGACTGCGGGAGGATCTATCGCAACCGACGACACGATAATCACCGCGGAAACCTGATGAGCTATCAGGTGTACCGATGGAACGATCTTCGGAACGTGATCGTGCCATTCTTCGAAGCAAATCCACTCCGCACGGCGAAACGCGAGGACTTTCTCAAGTTCAAGAGAATCCTCGAGATGATGGATCGTCGAATGCATCTCACGATTGAAGGTCTACGAGAAATCGCGGAGATCGTTCAAACGATGAATCATCAGAAGCCGTCTCGTTTCCTGGAATCCTCAGAGGCCATACGCCAGCCAACTCTCCTCGACGCGGTGAGTTGAAGATATGGTCCTTCCCTCATGGCGACATGGGGACGCGAAAAGCGAAATTCCTTGTCGGGTAAGTTCCGACCTGCACGAATGGCGTAACGACTTGGGCGCTGTCTCAACCAGGGACTCGGCGAAATTGCATTGGCTGTGAAGATGCGGCCTACCCGCAGTAGGACGGAAAGACCCCGGGACCTTTACTGTAGTCTGACATTGGTGTTCGGTTCGGCTTGCGTAGGATAGGTGGGAGGCGTTGAAGCGGGGACTCTGGTTCTCGTGGAGCCAATCTTGAAATACCACCCTTGTCGTGCTGGGCGTCTAACCTGGGTCCCTTATCGGGATCAGGGACATTGTCAGGCAGGCAGTTTAACTGGGGCGGTTGCCTCCTAAAGAGTAACGGAGGTGCCCAAAGGTTCCCTCAGCACGGTTGGCAATCGTGCGTCGAGTGTAAAGGCATAAGGGAGCTTCACTGTGAGACAGACATGTCGAGCAGATGCGAAAGCAGGGCTTAGTGATCCGGCCGTGGCAAGTGGAAGCGCGGTCGCTCAACGGCTAAAAGGTACCCCGGGGATAACAGGCTGATCAGGCCCAAGAGTCCACATCGACGGCCTGGTTTGGCACCTCGATGTCGGCCCGTCGCATCCTGGAGCTGGAGCAGGTTCCAAGGGTCCGGCTGTTCGCCGGTTAAAGCGGTACGCGAGCTGGGTTTAGAACGTCGTGAGACAGTTCGGTCCCTATCCACTGCGGGCGTAGGAGGCTTGAGGGGAGCTGTCCCTAGTACGAGAGGACCGGGACGGACGCACCTCTCGTGTGCCAGTTGTCTTGCCAAAGGCACGGCTGGTTGGCGATGTGCGGGATAGATAACCGCTGAAAGCATCTAAGCGGGAAGCTGGCCCCAAGATGAGGCCTCCCACCGATAAAACGGGTAAGGCCCCCGCTAGGCAAGCGGGTTGATAGGCCGGAGGTGGAAGCACGGCAACGTGTGGAGCCGACCGGTACTAATAGGCCGAGGCCTTGGTTCGCTCACGCTCGCTATGTAGCTCAGGGTGCAATGCGTCAATGCACCTTGCACAACCGTTTCGGTGGCTATGGCGAAGGGGAAACACCCGGTCCCATTCCGAACCCGGAAGTTAAGCCCTTCTGCGCCGATGGTACTGCCTTGGTAACGAGGTGGGAGAGTAGGTCGCCGCCGGGACACTACCTGTAGCACACGTGGTCGAGGCCTCCTGCAAAGGGACCTCGACCACGACTTTTTGCTCCTCAGGTCGATACTCGAGGCGGACGCCGAGTTCGTTGTAGAGACGTCCCTTGAGATCGCGATCCGCCTCCGCCAGCATCCGCACTCCCTCGACGACGCCCTTCAGGATCTTCCGAAGCTCCGCCTTGGTCAGCGGTTCGGCCGGCACGTTACGCCCGAGCTCTTGCTCCGCGGCGAGCCGTTCGCCCTGAACCTCGCGCATCCACGTGGCGAGAGTGAGAGGATCGCCGCCGGCGTCAAGAGTCTTGCGGTACTGCGAAAGTCGCCGGTCACAGTCCGCGATCTTGCGTCGCGCAGCCTCCGCACGAGCAACCGCGGTCTCGTCGATCTCGCTCGCGGCCGCGAGCGCCTCGAGTGTGCGGTCGATGTTTTTCGGCTCCAGCATCCTCGCGAGCCACTTATCGAGCTCCGGGATGATCTTTTCCTCGCGAACATACACCGTCAGCGGATGCCCGAGCTCCGCGGCGCCGGCGTATTCGGATGGGAATCGGCATCGGTAGTACGGGGCGTTGTGGTTGTAGTTTCCCTGCATCATCCGTCCGCAGATTCCGCATCGCATGAGACCGGAGAGCAGATACCGGCGTCCCGTCGACGTTTTGCGACGCTTGGATTCGAGAGGTCTGCGCGCCCCTGCAGTTGCGATCTCTTGCGCCCTCGCGAAGAGCTCGCCAGAGATAAGGGGCTCGTGCACCGGCTCGGCAGACCAGACCCACTCGCTTCGAGGGTTCCACTTTCGTTCGACCCGATGCCCGAGCGCGACGTCCTCGACGTCGACGAGAACCTCGTCACGGCGCTGCTTCCCCCAAAGTTGATAACCCGTGTAGCGCGGGTTCCGCAGGATCGCCCGGACGCCGGCCTTGGACCATGCGCCCGCGCCGAACTCGCGTTTACGACAACGCGTGGGGTCGTCCATGGATGGCGACGGCACGCGATCCCTCGTGAGGTCTTCGGCGATCGCCCAGAATCCCTTTCCACCGACATACTCCTCGAAGATGCGTCGAACGATCGGCGCCTTCGTGGGATCGGGCTCGAGCTGATGCAATCGCTGACCGGCGGCTGCCTTTCCCGCGTTCGGGTGCGGCCCTGCGTCGCGGAGTCGGTAGCCATATGGCACACGCCCCCCGAGGTACCGACCCTGCGTGGCCTGCGCGCTCATCGCTGCTCGAGTGCGGATCTTGATTCGGTTCCGCTCGCCCTTCGACATGCCGCCGAAGAGCGACATGATCATGTCGTGGGCGTCCGAGCCCGGGTCGACGCGGCCACCGACCTCCGGGACCCACAACTCGACATCATGGTGCGTGAGAAGCGGGAAGGTCATCGCGAATTGTGACCCGTAAAAAGCGCGCGCCGGTTCGCCAACGACGATGGCGTCGAACGTGCGGTCAGGCCGCTTCAGCGCCTCAAGGAGAGCATTGGCCTCGGGCCGGCGCTTCCACGGCAAGGACCGACTCTGGCCGATGTCGAAGAACTCCGCGACGATTCGTCCGCCGTGCGGCTCGATGAGGGAGCGCGAGCGAGCGAGCTGCCACGCCTTCGATGACGCGGGGTCCTGCTGGTCTTCCGTCGAGCAGCGGCCGTAGAACGCGAACTTGGTCATCGTTTCCTCCTGCTCTTGGCCGGCTTCAGTTCACCCGCTCGCCTCTCGGTTGTTGGTCCCAGGAAACCGCGCGTCGGCTTCCGGGCTTCGTAGACCCATCTGCGGGCCGTCGCGTAACTCGTCTGCAGCTCGCGCTCGACGGCCCGAATCGGAGGCTGCTTCTCCCGGAGAGCACTCCGGTAGATCGCAGCAACTTTCGCCAAGTGCTCGTCCGTCAGCGCCTGATAACCACGCCTCCGGAGTCGCGACTCGACTGCAGCCGCGCCGGGCCCATGGCTGAAGGTCGGCGCGAACGAGATTCCTCCTCGAACTTTGCTCAGAAGCCGCCCGGGCGCTTCTTTCCGAGTGCTCTCCTGCGTTGCTTGTCTGGCCGCCTCCCGCAGGATCGCCGCGACGGGGAGCGGGACAGAGCGCATATCGGTAATTACGTTCCTTCCGAGCGCCGAGAGTTCGACGCGGGTGCATCGAGGGCGAAGATCCTTCCCGACCCGAGCGTGCAGCCGCGCCTCGAAGCGGCGCCTTGGATCGCGAAAGTGTACGACGAAGGATGTCGGCATCCAGAGACCGTCACCGAGAGAGACGTTCTCGCCCGTGAGCGCATCGAAGAGGTTCTCAACATGCACGAGCTCGTCGAGGGGCTTCGTTCGGCGCGTCGTCACAGGGCGAAGGGTACTGCGGAGGTACAGGACGTGTCCAGTCTCATTCTGGCCCGCTGGCGAGAACGAGACAGGTAGGCGGTACAGATTCGGTTCAACCGACGCTACGGTCAGGACCGTGCACACCGCCCTGAAGGTGTGCGGCGATGGTGCCGGGCACCCGACCCACGCCCCGCACACCGCGTGCCTCGCTGACCAGCAACGACGCGGCATCGACTTGGAGATTCGGCACCCCGCGCAGGGTTTCGGCACCGAGGGGGTGAGGGCGACGAAACAACGTCGAAGCGTTCTTCGAGTCGTTCGAGAACGTGGCGAACACCGGCCTCGAGTCACTGAAGCTGACGTCGACCGTGTGCGTCAGCGGCCAGGCCGCCGCGCTCGAACCGATCGACTGCCCGACGTTGGGATCGTAAGCGGGCTCCTCCGGGTGGGGCGCCGGCCGTCTGCCAGGGCACCGGCGCCCCGCCGCTCCAACGCTTGAGAAATGGCCGTCACAACCATGAGATTTGTCGCTGACCGGGTGTACACTCGAGTCCACAAAGCGCGTCACCGTGAAAGAGCGGACCGCAGGTCCTCGGACCTCCTGCCCGCACCAAGCGGTGAGGCACTCCGTACCGGAGGGGCCGCAAACCCTGTCCCTCCCGAGCGAGAGGAGAACCTCGCATGGCCGCTGCATCTCCCCCTGGTCCCCAGCGGACCACCCCCATGACGGTTGCGAATACGGGCTTTATGCTCGACCGCCTGGGCCGCGACTGCTCGCCTTTGCAGTTCATCCGCGAGCTGACGCAAAACTCGATCGAAGCGATCCTGCAGAAGCCCGATCGCAAGGGCGACATCGTGTGGGACGTCGACTGGAACTACCACGCGCTCACCGGGATCTTCAAGCTCTGCATCGTTGACGGCGGTATCGGCATGACCGGCGACGAGATGGTCCGCTACATCAACCAGCTCTCCTCATCCGTCCATGAGCAGTCGCACGAGGGGAACTTCGGCGTCGGTGCGAAGATCGCCGCCGCGACGCGGAACCACGCAGGCCTCGTCTACATGTCTTGGAAGGACGCGGCCGGCTCGATGATCCACCTCTGGCGCGACCCCGAAACGCGGCAGTACGGCCTCGTCCAGCACCAGCATCCCGACGGGTCGTGGAGCGAGGTCGGCCGCGTCGAGGACTCGGTCAAGCCCAAGCAGATCGACGGCTCTGGGACGATGGTGGTACTGCTCGGCAACGACGTCGATCAGAACACTATGAACGCGCCCGAGGGGTCTGCGGCGCCGTCTCGGTGGGTTGGCCGGTACCTCAACACGCGCTACTTCCGCTTCCCTAAGGGGCTCACGGTCAAGGCCCGGGAAGGGTGGGAGAACCCGCTCACCGACAAGGACCGCAACCTCCTCCGCACGGTGACTGGCCAGGAGAAGTACCTCGAGCAGCACGCGAAGGAGTCGGGCGAGGTCGAGCTGACAGGTGCCACCGCGCGCTGGTGGATCCTCAAGGATGAGTCTGCCCTGACCCAGAACTCAGGGTGGATCGCCTCGAGCGGCCACATCGCCGCCTTGTACAAGGACGAGCTCTACGAGATGGCGACCGGTCGCGGCGGCGTCGCCCGTCTGCAGCAGTTCGGCGTGATCTTCGGGTACCAGCGCGTCGTGATCTACGTCGAGCCCCGCAACGGGCAAGAGCGTGAGCTCGCGTCCAACACCGCTCGCACGCACCTCCTCATCGACAGCGAGCCGCTCCCGTGGGCCGACTGGGCCGCCGAGTTCCGCGACGACATGCCTCCCGCGATCAATGACCTGATGGAGGAGGTCGCGGCCGACTCCATCTCTCCGGACCATCGCCAGTCGATCCGCGAGCGCATCAAACGCATCATGGATCTCTTCAAGCTGAGCCGGTACAAGCCGACGCCCAAGGGAACGGTAATGGT
>JBASRP010000420.1:0-3459 GCA_049273905.1 Actinomycetota bacterium | reverse complement strand
GATACCCAGCGATGCTGGCGAGGGGATAGGCGAGCAGCATCAGCGGTCCGAGGACCTCCCACTGCCGGACGTGGACGAGCTCGTGTGCCCAAAGCGGGTATGCGAGCGGCTCGTTGACGATCATCACATGCCCGAGAGTGATGCCTCGGAAGCCCATCTTGCGGTGCAGCGCCGCGAATCCGCGGGTGCTTTCGAAAACGAGGACGCCTTCGCGCACATAGGGGCGCGACCGTGTGGTCGCGCCGAGCAACAGCCCGATGAGGGTTCCCGGGAACGCCCAGAGGTACGAGCCGTACCACACAGCCGAACACTCACACGCGTTTCAGCGAGATCGTGACGCGTTCCCCGTCGAGCTTCACGTCGGCCTTGCCCGCGGGCCCATCGACCTCGCCGCGGTGGGAATCGACGGCGAGAACCTCGGAGGAGACCCACGCGACGTGCGGGCCGAGTGCGTCCCAGATCGCGTCCGGAGCGTCGATGCCGAGCTGGATCCTGTCGGCGACCGCGAGTCCGCTCTTCTTGCGGAGGTTCTGGACCGCGCGCACCAGTTCGCGGGCCATGCCCTCCGCGCGCAGCTCGGGCGTCAGCGTCGTGTCGAGCGACACCGTCATCCCGCCGTCCGACGCGTGCGTCGCGCCCTCGAGGGCGCCGTCGGCGACGCTCAGCTCTTTCACGTTGAGCTCTTCCGCGATGATCGCCGAATGCGCGACCGCGGCGTCCGCGCCGGGACCGGCGAGGACGGCGCGCGCGAGCGGCTGACGCACCTTGATCTTGGCGGACTCGCGGGCCTGCAGGCCGAGAGCCACCGCGCGGCGCGCGGCCGCCATCGAACCGCGCAGCCCTTCGTCGATCAGCGTTTCGTCGAAGGTCGGCCAGTCCGAGAGGTGGACGCTGTCGGCCGCGTCCGGGCGGACGGTGCGGACGATGTTGTCCCAGATCTCGTCGGCGAGGAACGGCGTGAACGGCGCCAGAACGAGCGCGAGGGTGCGCAAGCACTCGTGCAGCGTTAGGTGCGCCGCGGCCTTGTCGCGGTCCTCGGCTTCCTTCCAGAAACGCCGGCGCGACCGGCGCACATACCAGTTCGACAGGTCGTCGACGAAGCCGATGATGCGCCGTCCGGCGCCCGTGCAGTCGTAGCCTTCCATGCCGCTCGTCGCCGCGCGGACGACGTCGTTCAGCTCGGCGATGATCCAGCGGTCCAGCTCGTGGCGCTCGGCGACCGGCACGTCGACGGTGGTCGGGTCGAGCTCGTCGGTGTTCGCGTACAGGACGTAGAACGAATAGACGTTCCAGAGCATCCGCATGAAACCGCGCTGGACCTCCTCGACCGCCGCGGGACCGACGCGCCGCGTCGCCCACGGGCTGCCGGAGGTGAAGAGCAGGAACCGCAGCGCGTCGGCGCCGTACGCGTCGAGGATCTCCCACGGGTTGAGCACGTTCCCGAGCGACTTCGACATCTTGCGGCCTTGCTCGTCGACGATCAGGCCGAGACAGACGACGTTCTCGTACGAGGAGCGGTCCCATAGCAGCGTCGAGATCGCCAGGAGCGAGTAGAACCAGCCGCGCGTCTGGTCGATCGCCTCGCAGATGTAGTCGGCGGGGAACCGCTTCGCGAAGACGTCCTCGCGCTCGAACGGGTAGTGCCACTGCGCGAACGGCATCGAGCCCGAGTCGTACCAGGCGTCGATCACTTCGCGGACGCGCCGCATCTCGCCGCCGCACTCTGTACAACCGAACGTCACATCGTCGACGAACGGCCGGTGCAGATCGAGGTTCCCGAGGTCTCGTCCGGAACGCTCGCCGAGCTCGGCGACCTCGCCGATGCAGACGACGTGGTTCTGCGGGCAGCGCCAGATCGGCAGCGGCGTCCCCCAGTAGCGGTTGCGCGACAGGGACCAGTCGATGTTGTTCGCCAGCCAGTCCCCGAAGCGCCCGTGCTTGATGTGCTCCGGGTACCAGGTCATGGCCTCGTTCGCGTCGAGCAGGTTCTGCTTGCGCTCGGTTGTGCGGATGTACCAGGACGTCCGCGCGTAGTAGAGGAGCGGCGTGCTGCAGCGCCAGCACAGCGGATACGTATGCTCGATCGTCTGGGCGCGCAGAAGCAGTCCGCGCGTGCGCAGGTCCTCGATGATCGCGCCGTCGGCCTCCTTCACGAAGGTGCCGGCCCACGGTGTCACCGCCGGGACGAACTTGCCTTCCTCGTCGACCATGTGGATCACCGGCAGGTCGAATTGGCGGCCGACCGCGAGGTCCTCGGCGCCGTACGCCGGCGCCATGTGCACGATCCCGGTCCCGTCGTCCGTGGTGACGAACTCGGCGGACACGACGTACCACGCGCGTTTGTCGGGCTCGGCGAAGCGGAACGGTGGCTCGTACTCCCGGCCCTCGAGGGCGCTCGGCTCGAACCACTCCACGATCTTGGCGTCGGGCCCGAGCACGCGATGAACGAGCGGCTCGGCCAGGATCAGCCGTTCGCCGTGGTGCTCCACCGCGACGTAGCGCACCTCGGGGTGGATCGCCACGGCGGCGTTCGAGATAAGCGTCCAGGGCGTCGTCGTCCACACCAGGAGCGACGTCCCCGGCATGTCTGCCACCGGGAACCGCACGTAGACGCTCGGGTCGGTCACCGTCTCGTAGCCCAGGGCCACCTCGTGATCCGACAGCGGCGTCCCGCAGCGAGGGCAGTACGGGACGACCTTGAAGTCCTCGTAGAGCAGTCCCTGGTCGAAGATCTTCTTGAGCGACCACCAGACGCTCTCGATGTAGTCGTTCGTCATCGTCTTGTACGGATCGCTCATGTCGATCCAGTACGCGATGCGCTCGGTCATCCGCTCCCAGTCGGCGACGTAGCGCAGCACGCTCTCGCGGCAGCGGGCGTTGAACTTCTCGACGCCGAAGGCCTCGATATCGCGTTTCGACTTCAGGCCGAGTTCCTTTTCGACCTCGAGCTCGACCGGCAAGCCGTGGCAGTCCCAGCCGGCTTTCCGGGGGACGGCGTAGCCGCGCATCGTCTTGTAGCGGGGGTAGATGTCCTTGAAGACACGCGCGAGCACGTGATGGACGCCGGGCCGGCCGTTCGCCGTCGGCGGGCCCTCGTAGAAGACGAACTCCTCCGCGCCCTCGCGTTGCGCGATGGACCGGGCGAAGACGTCGCGCTCCCGCCACCGCTCGAGGATCGACGTCTCGAGTGCCGGGAAATCGACCTGCGACGGAACCTCGCGGTAGAGGGGCATGAGGGCATGATAGCGGGGCGGATGAGCACGCCTTCGGACGTTCCGGACACCGACGCGCTGGTCGCCGACGGGAAGGATGGGGCCGTCATACGCGTCCGCGTTCGGCCGCGCTCGTCGCGGCGCGGCGTGCTCGGTGTAGCCGGTGGTGCGCTCGTGATCGGCGTCGGCGCCGCCCCCGAGAAAGGGCGCGCGACCGATGAAGCCGTGCGGGCGCTGGCCGATTGGC
>JBASRP010000415.1:0-12599 GCA_049273905.1 Actinomycetota bacterium | reverse complement strand
CAGCCCTTCCACGCGTGGGTGTCGGTCAGCGTCGGCTGCGACAACGCGTGCACGTTCTGCATCGTGCCGCTGGTGCGCGGGCCGCAAGTGAGCCGGCAGCTGGGCGAGCTCATGGACGAGGTGCACGCGCTGGTCGACGACGGCGTCGTCGAGGTGACGTTGCTCGGGCAGAACGTCAACACCTACGGTCGCGACCTCGACGGCAAGCCGCTGTTCGCCGAGCTCCTGCGCGCGTTCGACGACGTGGACGGCCTGCGGCGCGTGCGCTTCACCAGCCCGCACCCGCACGATTTCACGCCGGACGTGATCGACGCGATGGCCTCGAGCAAGGTGGTGTGCGAGCACATCCACTTCCCGATGCAGTCGGGATCGGACCGTGTGCTGCGCGCGATGCGCCGCTCCTATCGGATCGAGCGCTACCTCGGCTGGCTCGACGAGATCCGCGCGGCGGTTCCCGGTGTCGCGGTCTCCACCGACATCATCGTCGGCTTCCCGGGGGAAACCGAGGACGACTTCGCGGCGACGCTGGACGCGGTCGAACGCGCGCGCTTCGACTCGGCCTACATGTTCCAATACTCGACGCGGCCGGGGACGGCGGCGGCCTCGTTCGACGGGCAGATCCCGCCGGATGTGGTCGCCGAGAGATTCCGAAGGCTGGCGGCGCTCCAGGAACGCATCTCGCTCGAACGCAACCAAGACGCGATCGGGTCGCGCGTCGAGGTCCTCTTCGAGGAAGCGGCCTCGAAGAAAGACCCGGCCCGCGCGACCGCGCGCACGCGCACGAACAAGCTCGTCCATGTGCCGGCGAACGGGCACCGGCCGGGCGACTTCCTCGACGTCGTTGTGACCGGCGCGCACCCGCATCACCTCGATGCGCTTCCCGCGTGAGGAACGCCGCCGCTCGCTCCGACGGCCCGCAGCCTCTCGAGCGCGATCGCCCGCGCGTCGTGCTCGCCCTTGTTGGCCCGACGGGCGCGGGCAAGAGTGCCATCGCGATGGAGATCGCGGCGGGCCTGCGGGCCGAAATCGTCGGGCTCGACTCGATGCAGATCTACCGCGGCCTGGACATCGGGACCGCCAAGCCGACCCGCGAGGACCAGAAGCGGATTCCGCACCACATGATCGACATCGTCGACCCGGGCCGGGCGTACTCGGTGGCGTCGTTCCAGAGCTCGGCCCGCGCGGCCGTCGACGGGATCCTTTTGCGCGGCCGCGCGCCGCTGCTCGTCGGGGGATCGGGCCTGTACTACCGCGCGGTGGTGGACGAGCTCGAGTTCCCGCCGACGGACCCGATGACGCGGCAGGCGATCGCGTCGAGTGACCCCGAGGACCTGGTCGACAAGCTGCGCGAGAGCGACCCCGAGGCCGCCGAACGTATCGAGCCGGCGAACCTGCGACGTGTCGTGCGCGCCCTCGAGGTCATGGAGCTCACCGGCAAGCCGTTCAGCGAGTTCCGCAAAGCGTGGGACCGCTTCGAGAGCCGCTACGACCTCGTCGTTGCCGGCGTGCGCATGGAACCCGTTCTCCTGACCCGGCGCGTCGAGGAGCGCGTCGACGCGATGCTCGCGGCCGGGCTCGTCGACGAGGTGCGCGGGCTGATCGACCGCGGCCTCCTCGCCGCGATGACCGCCAGCCGTGCGATCGGGTACCCCGAAATAGTCGCGCACCTGGACGGCGTTCTGACCCTTGACGAGGCGCGCGAGCAGATCGTGCGGAACACGCGCCGCTTCGCGCGCAGGCAGATGTCGTGGTTCCGCGCAGATCCGCGCGTGCAGTGGTTCGACGCGATCGATACTGAACGCGCGACCAGGGAAATCCGGGCATACTACGAGGCAGAGATAGCCCGTCGGACGGTGGGAGCGTAATGCCGATCGAGTTCGTGAAGTCGCACGGCGCCGGCAACGATTTCGTGCTGATCGAGGATCTGGACGACCAGATCGGGATGCTCGACGGCGCGTTCGTCGCGGTCGTGTGCGACCGTCATCAAGGCGTCGGTGGCGACGGTCTGATCCGTATCGCGCCGTCGGACGAGGCCGACTTCTTCATGGACTACTACAACGCGGACGGCGGCGTGGCCGAGATGTGCGGCAACGGTATCCGCTGCCTCGCGAAGTACGTCTCCGATCGCGGGATCATCGGCGGAGACCATCTGCGCGTCGACACCCGGGCGGGGATCAAGCATCTCGACCTCTATCGGAACGACGAAGGTCTCGTGGACCGAGTTCGCGTGGACATGGGCCCGCCGATCCTCGCGCGCGCGGACATCCCGGTCGCCGGCGACGGCGATCCCCTCCACGTCGCGGTGAAGGGATTCGAGGCAGCGTGTGTCTCGATGGGCAACCCGCACGCCGTCGTCGTCATCCCGCGGCTGGCCGACATCGACGTCGAGAGGCTCGGCCCCGCGATCGAGACCGACGAGACCTTCCCGGCGAAGACCAACGTCGAGTTCACCGAGGTCCTGTCTCGCGACGAGGTCCGCGTCCGCGTCTGGGAACGCGGCGTCGGCGAGACGCAGGCCTGCGGCACCGGCGCCTGCGCGACCGCCGTGGCGACGAACCTCCTCGGTCTGACCGAGCGGACCGTCGGCGTGAACATGCCCGGCGGGCGCCTCGACATCGACTGGACCGACGAGACGACGTTCCTGACGGGCCCGGTGGTCGAGGTCTTCACCGGCACCCTGGACGAGCACATCGGACGCAAGCTGCCGGCGCCGAGCCGCCGCTGAATGACGAAAGGACGCGCGTGAAGGTCGCCAAGCGGATCGAGACCCTTCCCCCGTACCTGTTCGCCGAGATCGATCGGAAGATCGCCGCGAAGCGCGCGGCCGGTGTCGACGTGATCAGTTTCGGGGTGGGCGACCCGGACTCGCCGACGCCTTCGCACATCGTCGACGCGATGAAGGAAGCGGCCGCCGACGCCGCGACGCACCAGTACCCGTCGTACTTCGGCATGGCGGAGTTCCGCCGCGCGATCGCCGGGTGGTACGAGAGCCGCTTCGGCGTGACGCTCGACCCCGACACCGAGGTGCTGCCGCTGATCGGCTCGAAGGAAGGCATCGCGCACCTGCCTGTCGCGTACATCGACCCCGGCGATACCGCGCTGATCCCCGACCCGGGCTACCCCGTGTACCAGGTGGCGACGCACCTCGCCGGCGGAACACCCGTCCCGTTCACGCTCGACGCGAACAACGGCTTCCTCCCGAACTGGGACGCCGTGAAGGTGCCGAAGCGTTGCAAGATGGCCTGGCTGAACTACCCGTCGAACCCAACCGCAGCCGTGGCCACGTTGGAAGATTTCAGCCTCGCGGTAGATTTCGCTCGCACGAACGATCTTCTCTTGGCAACCGACAACGCGTATTCGGAGATCACTTACGACGGTTTCGTGGCACCGTCTGTGCTGCAGGTCGAGGGCGCGAAGGACGTCGCGATCGAGTTCCACTCGCTGTCGAAGACGTACAACATGACCGGCTGGCGCTGCGGGTGGGTGGCCGGTTCGGCCGAGGCGATCGAGGCGCTCGGCCGCGTGAAGACCAACATCGACTCGGGGATCTTCAACGCGATCCAGCGTGCGGGGATCGTCGCGCTGGACGGCCCGCAGGACTTCCTCGGCGACCTGCGCGAGCTGTACCGCGCGCGCCGCGACCTCGTCGTGAAGACGTTCAATGAGATGGGCTGGTCGCTCGAGCCGCCGCGCGGGTCGATCTACGTGTGGCTCCCCGTGCCCGAAGGCCACACGTCTGAGTCGTTCGCGACGAAGCTTCTCGAGGAAGCCGGCGTCGTCGTTCCGCCGGGCCGCGGCTACGGCGACGCGGGGGAGGGCTACATCCGGATCTCGCTGACGGTGAAGGACGAGCGTCTCGAGGAAGGCTTGGAGCGCATCCGCGCCGCCTTGGCATGACGCCGCAGGATCCTCGTCGCCCCGGCAGCCGCCGGCGCATCACCGAGCTTCCCCCCGAGCTCCAAGCCCTCAAGCTCGAGAAGGCCGTGCTCGTCGGCCTGTCCCGCGGCCGCGACGGCGCGCAGGCCGAGGCGTCGCTGGACGAGCTGGCGCGGCTGGCCGACACCGCCGGCGCCGAGGTGATCGACCGCGTGCTGCACCGCCGCGACAAGCCGGACCCGGCGACGTTCATCGGCAAAGGCAAGGCGCAAGAGGTGCGCGACATCGTGCGCGAGACGCACGCCGACACCGTGATCGTGGACGAGGAGCTCTCGCCGGCGCAGCTTCGTAACCTGGAGGAGCTTTTCGGCTGCAAGGTGCTGGACCGCACCGCGCTGATCATCGACATCTTCGCGCAACACGCGCACTCGTCCGAAGGCAAAGCGCAGGTCGAGCTGGCGCAACTGAACTACTTCCTGCCGCGCCTTCGTGGCTGGGGTGAGTCGATGAGCCGCCTCGGCGGCGGCATCGGCACGCGAGGCCCGGGCGAAACGAAACTCGAGGTGGACCGCCGCCGCATCAAGAAACGGATCTCGAAACTGCGCGACGACATCGAGGACCTCGAGAAGACTCGTACGACGAAGCGCCAAGGCCGCGTCCGATCAGGGGTGTCGTCGGTCGCGCTTGTCGGCTACACGAACGCCGGGAAGTCGACGCTGCTCAACCGGTTGACATCCGCGGGTGTCCTGGTGGAGGACAAGCTGTTCTCAACCCTGGACCCAACGACGCGCCGCCTAGAGTTGCCCGACGGCCGGCCGACTGTTTTCACGGACACCGTCGGCTTCGTGCGGAAGCTGCCCCACATGCTCGTTGAGGCCTTCAAGTCCACGCTCGAGGAAGCGATCCGCGCCGACCTCCTGGTTCACATCGTCGACGGCGCAGAGCCCGACCCCGAATCGGAATACAACGCGGTGCGCGATGTCCTCGGCGAGATCGGCGCCGCAGAGGTCCCCGAACTGATCGTCGTGAACAAGATCGACGCATTGAGCGAGGTCGGCCTGGCGCGGATGCGCCGACGGTTCCCGGACGCCGTCTTCATCTCGGCGCTGACCGGTGACGGCATCGACGCGATGCTCGAAAAGATCGGCACGAGCATCCCACACCCAGAGGTCGAGGTGAACCTCCTCGTTCCCTACGACCGAGGCGATGTTGTCGCCGCGTTGCATGCGGCGGGCGCCGTCCTCTCGGAGGAGTACGGCGAAACCGGGACGAGGGTACGCGCGCGACTGCGCGAAGATCAGCTGGCGCGGCT
The DNA here is from genome assembly GCA_049273905.1 of Actinomycetota bacterium. Taxonomy (GTDB): domain Bacteria; phylum Actinomycetota; class AC-67; order AC-67; family AC-67; genus JBASRP01. Next base: position 7,411 of record JBASRP010000415.1, on the reverse strand, counting down.
CGACAAGTACTTGCTGCCCTCGGGGGACCGGCGCGCTGAGCGCCGCTGATCTCACGCTCCGGGAGCCGGAATCATCCCTAGCTGGATCATCTGCGCGAACATGTCCACCACGTGCCAGTGCTCCGCGAGCTTGCCACTTTCGAGGCGGTAGATGTCTATCCCCGCGATCGAGAAGGGCTTCCCCGTCGCGGGTGTGCCGAGGAAGTCGCCGAGGTTCGTCCCCGAATTCGTCCACCGAACGACCACCTTGTCGGCCTCGGCGATCACGTCCTCGATCGTGAACGTCGGGTCGAGGCCCTCGATCAGCATGGAAAGCCGATCCTTGATGCCGTTGATCCCTTCGCCTTGGCCCGGCAGTGGGTCGTGCTCGATGTAATCGGGCTTCACGAGTTCATCGAGCAGGTCGAGCTCGCGTTTGTTGATGACCTCCTCGTAGATCCGCCGCACGATCTCCTTGTTGCGGTCCATGACGCCTCCTCCCGTTAATCTGCCTGGACCGAGTCTGCGCTCTGCCGTGGCGCACTGCCATGAAGGTAGGTTACCGAGTTGGCGGCCGCCTACGATTCCGAAGCGATGGCCGAGGACCTCGGATCCCTGCTGAAACGCTTGCGGTCAGCCGCCGGTCTCACCCAGGAAGAGCTTGCCGAGAACAGCCCACCAAGCCGTGGACTACGCACTCCGCCGATCGATGCGGCGAGCTTAGACGCGCCGCAGTACTGCCACGACCTTCCCGAGCACGCTCATCTCTTCCGGCTCGATCGGGTCGTAGGCGGGGTTCTCCGCGATCAGGCGAACCTTGCCGCTCTTGCGTGACAGCGTCTTCACCGTCGCTTCGTCGTCGATCAGCGCGGCGATCATCTCGCCGTCATTCGCGGTCTGCTGTTGGCGGATGATCACGGTATCGCCATCGAAGATGCCGGCACCGGTCATCGAATCGCCTTTCACCTTCAGCGCGAAGAGCGTGCCCGAGCCGACGAGGTCCTTCGGCAGCGGCATGTGGTCCTCGATGTTCTGCTCGGCGAGGATCGGGCCGCCGGCCGCGATCTGACCGACCAGCGGAACCTCGACGACGTCCGACCGCGACGGGACAGCGGCACCACGGTCAGGCCGCTCGACGCGGATCGCGCGCGGCTTCGTCGCGTCCTTCGTCAGCATGCCTTTCTGCGCGAGCGTCGCCAGTTGCGCGTGGACGCTCGAGGGGGAGAGCAAGCCGACCGCGTCGCCGATCTCGCGCACCGACGGGGGATAGCCCCGGTCGTCGACCGTCGAGGTGATGAAGTCGAGGATCTTCCGCTGCCGGTCGGTGAGGCTGTCCATGCTCCCCCCTTGGCTCTCCAAGTGGCCGGACGGTAACACCGAAACGACCCCAAATCAAACACCTGTTCGGGTCTTGACAGGCCGAACAACTGTTCGGTAAGGTCTCGAACAGGTGTTCTCATGCGTAAGCTATTGATCGCGATCGTGCTGGTAGCGGGCCTGCTGGGCTTCGGCGCCTCCCAGGTCACCGCAGGTCAGCAACGACCCTCCAAGCCCGTCTGGAGCCATGTCGTGCGCCCCGGCGAGACCCTCTGGGAGCTCGCGAAGGACGCCGCCCCTAAGGGGGACACGCGCCGCACGGTGGATCGCCTGGTGTCGGCCAACAAGCTCGACGGGGGACGCATCATCCCTGGTCAGACGCTGGTTCTGTACCGCCGGTAAACGGCCGTCCAACTTCCTTGACTCAGACCGCCTATGTTGTATAAACACGGTTGTAATTCCACTACATGTTGTGGATAATTGTTGATAACGCTTATCCACAGGTGGGCGTGGGGCCGAGTAGCAGCAACCTCCTCGAAAGGCGTTCTGGATGCGTTGTCCCTTTTGCAAAGGCCTGGAGGACAAGGTCGTCGACTCTCGTCTGGCCGAGGACGGGGCCGCCATCCGGCGCCGGCGCGAATGTCTGGGCTGCGGGCGCCGCTACACGAGCTTCGAGCGCGCCGAGCCGATCGGCCTCCGCGTGATCAAGCGCTCGGGCGAACGCGAGCCCTACGACCGCATGAAGGTCATCGCCGGGATCGTCAAGGCCTGCAAGAACCGTCCCGTCACCGTCGAGCGCATCGACGAGGTCGCGGACGAGATCGAAGAGGCGCTGCGCGCCTCGAGCGAGGGGGAGGTGGATAGCTCGGAGGTCGGGCTCGTGATCCTCGATCGGCTCCGCGAAGTCGACGACGTCGCGTACGTGCGATTCGCGTCCGTCTACAAAGACTTCCAAGAGCTGACGGATTTCGAGAAAGAGGTTGGGCTTCTGCTGCACAAGCGGACGCCGCCGAAACAGATGATCCACGAATAACCAGCCGGGTGTAGCAGGAGAGCGTGGGGGGAGAGGGCATGGCGAAGACCGAACGAGAGATGACGAAGGGACTAGTGGTGAAGCGTCTCTTCACGACGCCGGGCGTCCACCCGTACGACCAGATCGAGTGGGACATCCGCGACGCCGTCATCCCGAACTTCAAAGAGGGCGGCAACGCATTCGAGCAGCGCGAGGTCGAATTCCCCGTCACGTGGTCGCAGAACGCGACGAACATCGTCGCGCAGAAGTACTTCCGTGGACCGCTCGGCACCCCCCAGCGCGAGCGTTCCGTCCGCCAGCTGGTCGATCGCGTCGCAGACACGATCACGAGCTGGGGCTGGAAAGACGGCTATTTCTCGACCGAGGACGACCGAGACACCTTCGAGCACGAGCTGAAGCACATCCTCGTGACGCAGAAGGCGGCCTTCAACTCTCCGGTGTGGTTCAACGTCGGCGTCGAAGAGCACCCGCAGTGCAGCGCGTGCTTCATCTTGGCCGTTGACGACACGATGTCGGCCATCCTCAACTGGTACGTCGAGGAAGGCACGATCTTCAAGGGCGGATCCGGTTCGGGCATCAACCTGAGCAACATCCGCTCGTCGCGCGAGAACCTCTCGTCCGGCGGCGAGGCCTCGGGCCCGGTGTCGTTCATGCGCGGCGCCGACGCGTCGGCCGGCACGATCAAGTCCGGCGGCAAGACGCGGCGCGCGGCCAAGATGGTCGTCCTGAACGTCGATCACCCCGATGTCCGGGACTTCATCTGGTGCAAGGCACGCGAGGAGAACAAGGCGCGCGTGCTGCGCGACGGCGGCTTCGACATGGACCTCGACGGCCGCGACGCGTACTCGATCCAGTACCAGAACGCGAACAACTCGGTCCGCGTGACCGACGAATTCATGAAGGCGTACACGGACGACGGCGACTGGGCCCTGAAGGCAGTGCTCGACGGCCGGCCCATCGACACGCTCCGCGCCCGCGACCTGATGCGAGAGATCGCCGAGGCCGCGTGGGAGTGCGCCGACCCCGGCATGCAGTACGACACGACGATCAACGACTGGCACACCTGCCCGGCGTCGGGCCGGATCAACGCCTCGAACCCGTGCAGCGAGTACATGCACCTCGACAACTCGGCCTGCAACCTGGCGTCGCTGAATCTGATGAAGTTCGTGGACGGCGACGGAACGTTCGACGTCGTCGCCTTCCGGCACGCGATCGACGTCGTGTTCCTGGCGCAGGAGATCCTCGTCTCCAACTCCAGCTACCCGACCGAGAAGATCGGGAAGAACGCGATCGACTACAGGGAACTGGGGCTCGGCTACGCGAACCTAGGCGCGCTGCTGATGTCCCGGGGGGTGCCGTACGACTCGGACGCGGGGCGAGCGTGGGCTGGGGCCATCACCGCGCTGATGACGGGCTGGGCGTACCGCGACAGCGCGTTGTTCGCCGAGAAGGTCGGGCCGTTCAACGGCTACGCGCCGAACCGCGAGCCGATGCTCAACGTCATGCGCAAGCACCGCGCACACGTCGACGACATCGACGGCGAGCTGGTGCCCGAGGCGATGCTGACCGCGGCGAAGAATGCCTGGGACGAGGCGATCAACCTCGGCGCGCAGCACGGGTACCGCAACTCGCAGGCGAGCGTTCTGGCGCCGACCGGAACGATCGGCCTGATGATGGACTGCGACACGACCGGCATCGAGCCCGACCTCGCGCTCGTGAAGACGAAGAAGCTCGTCGGCGGCGGAACGATGCGGATCGTGAACCAGACGATCGCTCGCGCGTTGACGAAGCTCGGCTACTCGCCGACCGAGGTCGAGCAGATCACCGCCTACATCCACGAGCACAATACGGTGGACGACGCGCCGTACCTGAAGGCCGAGCATAAGGCGGTCTTCGACTGCGCGATGGGCCAGAACCCGATCCACTACATGGGTCACGTGAAGATGATGGCCGCGGTGCAGCCGTTCATCAGTGGCGCGATCTCGAAGACGGTCAACATGCCGGAGTCGGCCACGATCGAAGAGGTCGAGAACCTATTCCTCGAGGGCTGGAAGCTCGGCCTGAAGGCGCTCGCGCTCTACCGCGACAACTGCAAGGTCGCGCAGCCTCTGTCGGCAGACAAGAAGAAGAAGGTGGACCCGGCGGTCGTCGCGACCGGCCAGCCGCAGCGCAAGCGCCTGCCGAAGAGCCGGCCCGGCCGCACGGTGTCGTTCCGCGTGCAGGACACCGAGGGATACATGACCACCGGCGAGTACCCCGACGACGGCCTGGGCGAGCTGTTCCTGAAGGTGTCGAAGCAGGGCTCGACGCTGTCGGGCGTGATGGACGCCTTCGCGATAAGCCTCTCGCTGGGCCTGCAGTACGGCGTTCCGCTCGAGGCCTACGTGCAGAAGTTCATGAACATGCGTTTCGAGCCGGCCGGCATGACCGACGACCCGGACGTGCGTCTGGCGACCTCGATCGTGGACTACGTCTTCCGCCGGCTGGCGCTCGAGTACCTCGACGAGGACACGCGCCGCCGCCTCGGGATCATGACGACCGAGGAACGCCGCGAGATGGTCGAGGGCAAGAACGGCAACGGCAACGGGAACGGACACGGCAACGGACACGCCGAGGCCGCCGCGCCGAGCGCCCCGGAGGCGATCCAGATCACCAAGGCGCCGGCCGACGCGCCGCCGCCGACCGAGACGGACGCCGTGCGCCAGATCGACGCGCCGCTCTGTTACAACTGCGGCAACCAGATGCGGCCGGCGGGCTCGTGCTTCGTGTGCGAGTCGTGCGGCTCGACGAGCGGCTGTTCCTGAGCCGGTAAGCGTGTGCCCGCGGTCGGGAGAGGGGAAGCTCTCGGCCGCGGGCCACAAATTTGTTGACTAGCATCTGACACATGGAGTCCGAGCCCAGCAAGCGGGACGAGGCGAACATCCGCGCGCACAACCTCGCGGAGGGCGCCATCGCGCGTGGCGAGGCAACCGCGTGGTTCGAGCCGCTCTACAACGCGGCCCACGGCGACCCAGAGAAGGTCCCCTGGGCCGACGAGAAGCCGAATAAGTGGCTGGTCGAGTGGCTCGACCAGCAAGCGATCTCGCGGCCCGGCGCGACCGCTGTCGTCGTCGGGTGCGGGCTCGGCGACGACGCCGAGGAGCTGGTGCGTCGCGGGTTCGACGTCGTGGCCTTCGACGTGGCGCCGTCGGCGATCGACTGGGCGAAGAAGCGGTTCCCTGAGTCGAGCGTCGACTACCGCGTCCTAGATCTGTTCGAGCTGCCGGCCACCATCGGCACCTACGACTTCGTGTTCGAGGCGTACACGCTGCAAGCTCTGCCGATGGGGGTGCGGCCGGTCGCCGTGCAGGCCGTGGCGAGTCTCGTGGCGCCCGGCGGCGACGGCCTGGTGGTGTGCCGGGGCAGCGAGTCCAACGAGGGCCTCGAGGGGCCTCCGTGGCCTCTCACGCGGCTCGAGCTGAGCGGCTTCCGCAGCGCCGGGCTGCTGGAGGATTCGTTCGACGACTTCATGGACGAGACCGTCCGGCGCTGGCGCGTGCACTACCTGAGACCCGCCGCGTGAGCGACGTCGAGATCCTGATCCAGCGTCTCGACGACGGCTTGCCGCTGCCGGAACGCGCGCATCCCGGCGACGCAGGGTTCGACCTGCGGTCGACGGTGGACCTTGTGCTGGCGCCGGGGGAGCGTGCTCTCGTTCCGACCGGGATCGCGGTCGCCATACCGCTGGGGTACGCCGGGTTGGTGCAGCCGCGGTCGGGGCTGGCGGCGCGGCACGGCGTGTCTATCGTGAACACGCCGGGGCTCATCGACTCGGGCTATCGGGGCGAGATCAAGGTGATCGCGATCAACCTCGATCCGAAGGAGCCGTTCGAGATCCACCGCGGCGACAAGATCGCGCAGATCGTCTTCTATCCGGTTCCGGAGACGAAGCTGCGTGAGGTCGACGAGCTGCCGGACTCGGAACGTGGCGAGGGCGGGTTCGGGTCGTCTGGGCGCTAGCGGGATATTCGGGGCCGTCGGCTCTTACCGCGGTTAGTCTTCCTTCGTGGCCGAGAGATTCTTGATCGTCGACGTGTTCGCGCGCGAGGCGCTCGCCGGTAATGCGCTCGCGGTGCTCCCCGACGCCGCCAAGATCGAGTCCGCGCGGATGCAGAGGATCGCGCGTGAGTTCAACCTCTCCGAAACGACCTTCGTGACGCGCGCCGAGGGGAGCTCGTACGACGTGAGGATCTTCACGCCGTTCGAGGAGATGCCGTTCGCCGGGCATCCCACGCTCGGGACGGCGTGGACGCTGCGCCACCTCGGCCTGGTGAGCGGAGACACGGTCGTGCAGAACAGCCCGGCGGGGGAGACGCCGGTGACCTTCGAGGGCAAGGGCGTCTGGCTCGAGCGCGGCGGCGATCCGGGCAGCGACATCGTCGACTTCGACGACGTGCTCGCCGCGCTCGATCTCGACCCGACAGACGTCGGGTTCGACGCGGCCGCGATCGGCGGGCAGGCGGCCGATCTGCAGCCGGCGATCGCCGACGCTGGCGTGCCGATCTACATCCTCCCGATGGGCGATCCCGAGCGCGTCGCGCGGCTCACGATCCCGACGTTGCCCGAGAAGATCGACGGCATCTACGTCGTCGCACCGCTCGGAAAGGGGCATGTGAAGGTGCGCTTCTTCGGCGCCGGGTACGGCGTCGCAGAGGACCCCGGCACCGGCGGTGCGGCGGCCGCGCTCGGCGTTTATCTGGGAGCGCGGGCCGGTGCGCTCGACGTCGAGATCGAGCAGGGCGTGGAGATCGGGCGACCGTCGTTCATCGCGCTCCAGGCATCGCCGGGCAAGGCGAGGGTGGGCGGAGAAGTGCATCTCGCGAGCGAAGGTTCGCTGTTCTAGCCGCTGCGACGCCCCTGGTAGAATGCGCCCTTACGCGGGCGTGGCTCAGTTGGTAGAGCATCACCTTGCCAAGGTGAGGGTCGCCGGTTCGAGTCCGGTCGCCCGCTCCAAGTCGGTGGGCCGGCTATGCCGGCCCTCGACTTTGAAAGCTGGCGGTGTGGCCGAGTGGTTAGGCAAGGGACTGCAAATCCCTGTACCCC
>JBASRP010000388.1:0-1548 GCA_049273905.1 Actinomycetota bacterium | reverse complement strand
GTGTTTACCGGTGCAGTTACGAACATTTCCATTGTCCCGCTGGATTTGGGGGAGGGGCGTACCGGCTACAAACAAAGGATGGTTCGTTTTTCCCTTGAAGAATCATTCCGTGGTGTGCAAGGCCGTACAGTCGAGATCCTGACAGGCATGGGTGGAGGTGATTGTGGTTATGATTTCAAACAGGGTGAAAAATACTTCGTCTACGCTTACCTTAATCCGAAAGATGAAAAACTCCACGTAGGGATTTGCGGGCGCACACTTCCTCTCACCAGCGCGGCGAGTGATATCGAGTACGCGCGCGCCGTTATGAAGGGCCGGACAGACTCGATAATCTTTGGAATTGTCCTCAGGTACACCCGCGATACGTATGTTGATTACGGCCGGCACAAGGGACTGGAGGGAGTAAAGGTCTTCGTCGAAGGCAACGGTAAGCGGTTCAACTTGGCAACTAACGCTGAAGGACGATTCCAGTTAGAGGGACTAGCGGCAGGCACATACAAAGTGAGGGCCGAGATACCCGGCAACTTGCGAAAGACACCTGAACAGGAGGTTGTGGTTACCGAAGGCCGGTGCGCAGGGGCAGCCTTTCTCACGACATCGCTGGCCGCGATCAAAGGCAAGCTCGTCGATGCTGAAGGCCGGCCCGTCTCCAACATTGACCTGAAAATCTTGCCGGCCGATATCGGAAGCACAAAAGAACTCTGGCACGGCAGGGAGATTTCCAGTCAAACAGACGAAGGAGGTTACTACATATTTGACCAGGTACCGCCTGGGCAGTATGTAATTGCGATCAACTACGAAGGCCAGCCCAGTCTGTTCGGACCGCCATTTCCTCGCAGTTATTATCCTGGTACCGGTGACCTGGATAAAGCGAAGACCATCATTGTAGCTGAAGGTCAGGAAATTCAGGCCGGCGATTTCCATTTGCCGCCTCGTCTTGTGGAGCGATCAATTGAAGGCGCGGTTGTGTGGCCCGACGGGAAACCGGCTGTCGGAACGATGGTCGCGCTCGAGTTCACCGAACGATCGTGGATCGAACAACACACGCCGGTTGATGATCAAGGCCGCTTTTCACTCAAATGCTTTGAAGGTTATCGGTATCTCGTGAGTGCAAATTATCATGACGCTGCGAAAAGCGCGCACGCCGCTCCCCGGGAAGTCCTGGTGATCCCGGAGAACCAACCACTCACGCTGGTATTGACAAACCCGGGGCGTTCGCCATTCCCAAATCCAAACAAACGGAAAGCATCTTAGGCTCTCGGACATTGCGCGGGGGAGCTGGTGTTTGACTCGATTGACGAACTCCGGTAAGACGCCGCAAACACGCTGACTAAGTCAGCCCTTGTGTAGGTGTAGTGTCATCGCTCATTCCATTCATCTGATTCCACTCAGCTTTAAGCCGTGCCACTTTTGTGATAGATTCACGTTAACGAAATTGAGCGGGCAGTATCCGGAACAAATCAAAGATGCTTAGGGAGACGCGATGGCTGAAGCTGCCGAGATGTTCGAAACCTTTGTGAAGATGGAGCCGATGTCGCACGGCCGGCC
>JBASRP010000375.1:0-9293 GCA_049273905.1 Actinomycetota bacterium | reverse complement strand
CTGCGCGACCTCCTCGTCGCGCTCGGGCACCCGCGCGCGACGATCGTCGGCCAGTCGCTCGGCGGCGGCGTCGCGATGCAGTTCGCGTACCAGTTCCCGGAGAGGTGCGAGCGTCTCGTGCTGGTGTCCTCCGGCGGCCTCGGTCCCGAGGTGAGCTTGCTGTTGCGGCTGCTGAGCGCGCCCGGCGCCGAATACCTCCTCGCGGTCGGGTGCGCGCCCGGCATCCAGAAAGCGGGGCTCGCGATCACGGGCTGGCTCGAGCGGGTCGGGCTCAAGGCCGCCCCCGCCGCGGCGGAGGTCATGCGGAGCTACATCGGCCTCGGCGATCCCGAGACGCGCACCGCTTTCATGAGCACGCTGCGTTCGGTCGTCGACGTCGCGGGCCAGCGCGCGAGCGCGAACGACAGACTTTACCTGGCAGCGCAGATGCCGACGTTGATCGTCTGGGGCGACAAGGATCCGTTCATCCCCGTCACGCACGCGCATTCCGCGCACGAGGCGATGCCGGGCAGTCGCCTCGAGATCTTCGAGGGCTCGGGCCACTTCCCGCACCGGGACGACCCGGACCGATTCGCGCACCTGCTGCGTGACTTCATCGACGCAACGGAGCCCGCGGATCTCTCTGCAGCGAAGATCCGCGAGCTCCTGATGCCGAGCGCCGGATAGTGCGCTACATCACGTCGAAGGTCTCGCAGACCTCGATGCTTCCGCCGCCCTTCAGGACCGGGCAGCCCTTCGCGAGCTTCGTCGCGGTGTCGAGGTCGCCGGCCTTGATGATCGTGTAGCCGGTCACCGGGTTCTTGCCCCCGCCGCGCGTGACGCGGCCGGTGCTCGCGATCGTCGTCGCGTGCCCGACCGGGTTCCCGCCGTCGATCACGGCGCGACCGAGCTTCTGGTACCACTTGCCCCAGGCCGCCATGACGCGGGCCTGCTCCATCTCCGTCTCCGGCATCTTCCCGCCGTGGTACGCGAGGAGATAGGTCGCCATCTCGTTCCCCCTTCCTCGGCGCGTTCGCGCCGATCGCTCTTCGAACTATCTCTTCGACGAACGAGGAGGCCGCCGATCGACACCCGGTTAGGTGGCTTCGGCTGAACTCCGTTATCGTCCGACTGTCACCGGGTCGGGGGTGGGTCATGAGAACGCGGAGTTGGGCGAGCTTCCTCGTCGCTATCCTCTTGTTGCTCCTGCTCGCGAGCTGCGCACCCGGCTCGAACAGCCTCGAGAGCGTCCCGGACAAGGGCGGAGAGGTGGCCGGTTTCTGGCTCGGCTTGTGGCAGGGGATCATCTCGCCTGTCACGTTCCTCATCTCACTCTTCAGCGACAACGTGCGCGTCTACGAAGTTCACAACAACGGGAACTGGTACAACCTCGGCTTCGTTATCGGAGCCGGGATCCTCTTCGGCGGCGGTTTCGCCGGCACCAGGAAAAAGAAGAGGCACTGAGTCCCGGCGCATGGAAGAGGAAGAGCTAACCGAGGAGGCTTCGATGGCGGACGCGGAATCGATCGTTCGGGAGTTCTGTGCGGCGTGGTCGCGACGCGACGCAGATGAGTTGACCGGCTACTTCACCGACGACGCCGTGTACCACAACATGCCGATGGCGCCCCTGAACGGCCGCGAGGAGATCCGTGCTTTCCTCGCCGGCTTTCTCGCCGGCGCGACGTTCGCCGAGTTCGAATGCCTCAACGTCGTCGCCGACGGCGACATCGTGATGACCGAACGCGTCGACCACTTCGAGTTGAACGGCAAGAAGGGCGGCTTCCCCGTCATGGGGATCTTCGAGCTGCGCGACGGGAAGATCGCCGCCTGGCGCGACTACTTCGACCTGGCGCAGGTCACCGCGTTCCTGACGGGCTCCGCGACTTAGCGGTTGCGTCGAGACGCATCCATTTTCCCCGGCTCAACGGGTGAATCTGGTCATAGCGGGGATGTGAGGCGTAGCGGCATATTCGGGCAAGAACGCGGAGCGACGCCGAAGGGGAGGAGGGCGTTGAGGCGTCATCCGCATGAGCCCAGACCATCGGAGGTATGCCATGAAACGCTTCGTCCTTCTCGCGATACTCACCGCGGCGACCGTCGCGGCGCTCCTCCCGGCGCAGGCGGGAAGCCCGCACTTCGTTGGGGATCCAGTTCTGACCCGCTCCGGCAACACGCTGACCGTCACCGGCAAGGAAGCGGGACTCGGTAACGAGGAGCAGATCCACGTCGTTCTGAGCGCCACGGCCGAGTGCATCAACGGCGGCGGGAATCATCCGAAAGCGGCCAACAAGATTTCCATCTCCGCCGCGGGTGACTTCCCCGTTCAGAACGGTAAAGCCAACTTCACCCTGAGCGTCACGGCGACGTTCGATCCGAACTGCTCTCCGCCGATGACGGTTCGCTTCAGGAATGTGACCCTGACCGACACGACGAACGGGCTCTCGAAGTCGTTCTCGGGAACGATCTAGCTCTCGTTGTTGCATGAGGGGGGCGGCGCGCAGCCGCCCCTTTCTCTTTCAGGCGACGCGGGTCACGTCTTTCAGCACCCCGAGCCGGTGGACGGCGGCGAGGTTGTCGCCGAGGTACTCCGGCGCCTCGGCCGTCTCGATGAACCAGCCCGTCGGGCACATCGTCAGGATCTCGACGAACGAGAACCCGCGGCCGGCGATCTGTGACTCGAATGCCGCCGTGATCATCTGCTTGGTCAGAGCGACGTTGTGCGCCGTGTTCACCGCGCCGCGCGCGACGTAAGCCGCGCCGTCCAAGCCCGCGATGATGTTCGCGAGCAGGATCGGATGCCCGTGCGCTTCGGCGTCGCGTCCCTCGAGCGAGTTCTTCGTCCGCTGCCCGATGACGGTCGTCGCGGTCATGTGCCCGCCGGTCTCGCCGAAGACGCCATTGTTCAGCATCAAGCACGTGACCTTCTCGCCGCGCGCCGCCGCGTGGATGACCTCCTGCAAACCTTCGTTCACCATGTCGCCGTCGCCCTGCACGGTGAACACGAACGCGTCCGGCTTCGCTCGCTTCACGCCGGTCGCCAGCGAGGGCGCGCGCCCGTGCAACGCTTGCAACACCTCGACGTCGAGGTTGTTCGAGAACGCGGTGTAGCAACCGATCCCCATCACGCTGATCGTGCGTTGCACGACGCCGAGCTCCTCGATCGCCTCGACGGCCGCGCGCATCGCGACAGGCTCGCCGCACCCGGCACAGAGGTGATGGGTGCCGACGTCGATCAGGCCGGGCGTGAAGTCGCGGACGAGTCGCGCCGGCTCGGACGGAGGCTGATCGGTCGGGATGATGTTCACGGGAACAGAGCCTCCAGGCGGTCGCGGATGACGCGCACGTCCAGGTCGGGCGCGATGCCGAAGCCGGACGCGTCCAGGCTCAGGCCGCCGATGAAGTGGACCGGCGCGCGCCCGAGGACCGCGAGGCGCACGTCGTCGATCATCTGACCCTGGTTGTTCTCGTAGACGGCAACGGCGCGCGCGCCTTCGCAGGCGTCGGCGACCGCGGCGGACGGGAACGGGAAGAGCGTCACCGGACGGACGTACCCGACGGAGAGGCCGTCGGCGCGCATCGCTTTCACTGCGGCGCGCACGTACTTACCGGGTGTCCCGAAGGCGACCGCGACGACCTCGGCACCGTCGAGGAAGCCGCTCTCCACGATGGGCTCGACGCCGGCGACCATCCGGGCCGTCTCCTCCACGCAGGCGCGGTAGTGATCCGAGAGGTTGTAGCCCGACCCGTCGCGCCGCTTGTGCGTGCCGAGAGGCGACACGATCTTCGCGCCGCCGGAGCCGCCCGACGAGCCGTCGAGCGCCCAATCGCTCGGCGGCAGCGGTCCGTACGAGCGCGCGGTCACGTCGACCGACCCCGTTGTGTGCGCGAGGTAGTAGTCGCCGAAGACGAGGACCGGGTTCCGCCACGTCTGCGCCAAGTGGAACGCGCGCTGCGTGAGCTCGACGGCCTCGCCGACGTCCATCGGCGCCAGCACGATGTGCCGGTAGTCGCCGTGCCCGCCGCCGCGCGTCGCTTGGAAGTAGTCGCCCTGTGCGCGGGCCATGTTCAGCACGACGAGCGGAACGCGTGCGAGCGTGATCTCCGCGAGACTCTCCTGCATGAGGCTCAACCCCTGCCCGGTCGATCCGGTTGCCGCCGGTGTGCCGGTCGCCGCCGCGCCCCACGCCATGCCGACCGCCTCGAGCTCGCTCTCGGCGTTCATGCATACGCCGCCGACCTCGGGCAGGCGCCGGGCCATGTGCTCGAGAACCTCGGTGAACGGCGTCATCGGGTAGCCAGCGAAGAAGCGGCAACCGGCGGCGATCATCGCTTCCGCGATGGCCTCGGCTCCTTCCATGAGCCGTGCGGTCATGCGCTCTCCACCGGAAGCTCGATCGGCTCGTCGTACTTGTAGACCTGGAAACAGAAGTCGGGACAGACCTGCGCGCAGATCTTGCAACCCGTGCATCCGGGCAGGAGCACCGGGTACCGGTAGCCGCGGGCGTTGACCTCGTTGACCATCACCAAGACGTTCGGCGGGCACGCCTCGATGCAAAGGTCGCAGTCCTTGCACGCGTCGATGTCGATGACGACGGTGCCGAGGGTCTTCACGGTTTCGGTCATGCCGTCACCGGATCGGGCTTCCAGGCGGGGGCGACGTTGCGCGGCCCGGCTTCGTAGCCCGCGCGGATCGCTGCGACGTTCACCTCGGCGAGCTGCTTGCGGTAGGGCGGAAGCGACTCGCCGACCGCGGCGGCGAGTGCGTCGGTCCCGACGAGGGCCGTCGCGGCGGCGTACGCCCCGACCATCACCATCGACGCCGCCATCCGGTTGCCGATCGACTCGGCGATGTCGGACGCGGCGATTTCGACAACGCGGACGCGGTCGCGGTCCACCGGCGTCGCGGCGAACTCGGCGTTCAGGAGAACGAGGCCGCCCGGCCGGACCGCGTCGAGGATCGGGGCCGCGTGCGCGTCGTGCATGACGATCGCCGACCACGCCGTCCCGACGGTCGGCGGCGCCTCGACGGCGTCCTCGGCGAAAACGAGCGTCGCGTCGGTCCGCCCGCCGCGCATCATGCCCCCGTAGCTCCCGAACATCTGAACGGCGCGCCCTTCCGCGAGGGCGGCGCGCGCGAGGACCTGCGCGGCCAGCTGGATGCCCTGGCCGCCGATCCCGGTGAGGAGCAGCTCCCGCTCCATGAGAACGGTAATCTTACGGAGCGAGAACGCTGTTCTGCAAGGACCGCTCCGGGCGGATAAAGTGCCGCACGTGGAGAGCCTTGCGGAGTCCCTGGCCCGGCGGTCGGTCGAACAGACGGTCGCCGAACGGCGGTCCTCCTACGAGGAGGAGATCCGTGACATCCTCGAAGCCACGTACCGCGTGATCCAGAGGACGGGATCGTTCGACCCGACGATGCGCGACCTGCTCCGCGAGTCGGGTCTCTCCACACAGGCCTTCTACCGGCACTTCCGATCGAAGGACGAGCTCCTTCTGCTGCTGCTCGACGACGGCCGCCGGAAGTTGGTCGGCTACTTGGAGCACCGGATGGACAAGGCGGCGACGCCCGCCGGGCGCATCCGCGCGTGGATCGGGGGCGTGCTCGCGCAGGCGGAGAACCCGCAGGCCGCGGCGCGCACCCGTCCCTTCCTCGCGAACCGCGACCGTCTGGCCGAGACGTTCCCGGAGGAACAACAAGCCTCGATGGACCTGCTCGTCGATCTCTTGGCCGGCGCCATCCTCGCGCTGCCGGGGCGGAAGAGCGACCGGGCCCGGGCGCGCCGTGACGCGGAGGCGATCTACGACGTAACGTTCGGGGCGGTGCACCGGTACCTGACGCACGGCCGGCGTCCGACGGCAGCGGAGATCGAGCACGTCGTGCGCTTCGGTCTCGCGGCGGTCGGCGCGCACGAACGGAAACGGAAGAGGTGAGCGGACCACAGATGGCGGATCTGGCAGCGGCTCTCGAAGAGATCGTCGGCGCGGCGAACGTCCTCGCCGGGGACGCGATCGGGGAGGACTTCGAACACGACGAGTCGCTCACGGCACCGGGCCGGAAACCCGCGTTCGTCGTCAAGCCGTCCGAGACCGAAGACGTCGCCCGCATCGTTGCCCTCGCGCGCGAGCACGGGGTGCCGCTGACGGCGCGCGGATCGGGCACCGGCCTGTCCGGTGCCTGCGTCCCCCGCGAGGACGGCGTCCTCATCTCGTTCGAAAGGATGAACCGCATCCTCGAGATCGACACCGAGAACCACGTCGCCGTCGTGCAGCCCGGCGTCACGCTCGACGAGCTCGACAAGGCCACCGCCGAGCACGGCTTCGTCTACCCCGTGTATCCCGGCGAAAACTCGGCGAGCCTCGGCGGCAACGTCGCGACCAACGCCGGCGGGCTGCGCGCGGTGAAGTACGGCGTGACGCGGCATCAGGTCCTCGGACTGACCGCCGTTCTCGGCACCGGCGAGGTGATCCACACCGGCGGCAAGTTCGTGAAGGCGACGACCGGCTACGACCTGACGCAGATCATCATCGGGTCGGAAGGCACGCTCGCGTTCGCGACCGAGGCGATCCTCAAGCTGTATCCGCGTCCCGATCACGCGACGACGTTGCTCGCGCCGTTCGCCACGCTCGATCAGATCACCGCGTCCGTGCCGCGCATCATCGCCAGCGGCGTCAACCCGCTCATCGTCGAGTACATCGACATGATCTCGATGCAGGGGATCCTCAACAACGCCGGGCTCGATCTCGGCATCCCCCAGAACATCAAGGACACAGCACTCGCGTATCTCGTCGTCGTTCTCGAGGACCGCAACGCCTCGCGCCTCGAGGAGAACGTCGAGGAGATCGCGACGTTGATCTCCGGGCTCGGGGCACTCGACGTCTACGTGTTGCCGCCGCAGGCCGGCGTCCAGCTGATCCACGCGCGGGAACGCGCGTTCTGGGCCGCGAAGGCGGCCGGCGCGAACGACATCATCGACATGGTCGTGCCGCGCGCGTCGATCCCGACGTACATGGCGAGGGTGAACGAGCTGGCGCAAGCGAGCGGATCATTCCTAACGGGATGCGGGCACGTCGGCGATGGCAACGTTCACCTGTCCGTGTTCCAGGCCGACCCCGACAAGAAGCACGCGTTGCTACGCGACATCTTCGCGGCGGGGATGGAGCTCGGCGGCGCGATCTCGGGCGAGCACGGGATCGGCTCGGCGAAGAAGCCTTTCTACGCGGAGCTGGAACAGCCGGCGAAGCTCGACCTGATGCGGCGGATCAAGACCGCGTTCGATCCGGAAGGGATCCTCAACCCCGGAACGATCTTCGACTGAGCGCCAGCCCGAGCGTCAGCGCGAGACCCAGCACCCCCAAGGCGAACCAACGTGCATCGTTCACGCCCGTCGCCGGGAGCGGCTTGCCGAGCTTCTTGCCGAGGACGGACGCTCCCGTGATCGGCGACGACGCCGGCGCCGCGCCGAGCGGCCGGCCGCCGATCGTGTCCTCGTACGTCTGCCAGGGGATCGTCGGCTGTTGGTCGATGCCGGGCTTGCTGTAGTCGCAGACGCCGCTCGGGAACACCGACTGCAACGCCTCCCATTGGGCGTCCGTGAAGGCGGTCGATCTGTAGTCGTCGCGGCGGAGCGGCTTCAGCTGACAGGCGTTCTGGTCGGTTGATATCGGCTCACCGGCGACGACGCGCGGCGTCGTGTAGCGCTGCACGATCGCAGCGCAGGATTGCATCCCAACCGGTTCGGGGATGACCTGCCCGATCCCGTCGGAGCATTGGTCGTGCACGTCGGCCGGGCGGTTCTTGATCAGTTTCTGCGCCAGCGGCGTCCCGCTAGTGTCCTTCTCGACGGCGGCGAGCCAGCGGTCCATCGCGACCAACCCCTGGGTCGTGTACTGCGTGTCACCGATGATCGGCGCGAACCCCTGCCAGATCACATGGTTCTCGTGGGTGCCGTGCTCGCGGTCGAGGCGCGCGCGAAGGGCCCACGCGCGATACGCGTCGTGGAAGGCGCCGGGGTCCGGGCCGCGCAGGTCGATGATCGCGGTCTGATCCAGGTTGTTCGCCTGGTTGATCGAGCCGCTGCGGTACGCGTTCGCGAGCGCCGGTCGATCGGCTGCGTCGCGTTCCGTGACGAAGCTGCCGTCGATGTCCGCGGCGCCAACCTTGACGTTGAGGTCCACGAATTGCGCGGGCGAGATGAGGCCCGACAGCATCGCCTCGAGGCCGTACTGCACCCCGACGTTGTCGAGCGGCCGTCCGGCGAACCCGTCCTCGGGCCGCGGGCCGAATACGTTGATCATGTAGTCCGCGAGAGTGCAGCGCACGCCCTTCTTGTTCGTGTCCGGGTTGTAGCGCTCCTCGTCCTTCACCCCGGCGCACGCGTTCGTCGGGATGGCGAGGATCGTGTAGTAGAGCTGGTCGAGGATGATCGAGTTCACGTGGTTCGGATGGCCCTCGATCGCGCCGAGCTGAACCGCATCCCACGAGATGCCCGGAGCCCACCGGTCGGGGTGCTCGGCGTACAGACGGATGAAGTGGTAGTCGGCGAGTTGCTGGCCGGTCGACCACGCGTCGGGGAAGCTGCACTGCGGCAGGATCCCCTGGTACAGCCCGGGGTACGCGTTCGCGACCTGATACTGCACAAGCGATCCGCCCGAGCACCCGGTCCCGATCGTGTACCGGATCTCGCCGTAGGCGTCGACGACGTGCTCCTTCGCCATGATCAGCGACTCGGCTTGCGTCACGATGTTGCAGTTGTGTCCCGCGTTGTCGAGCGCGGTCGACATCACGAGGAAGCCGCGCGACAGGCCCGCGTCGTCGGTGACGCCCGGCGCGGTTCCGGTCTGGTGATCGATGCCGCAACTCGCGCCGTGCGTGATCAAGAGCTTGTGGTTCCACGCGTCCTGTGGGGCCCACGGCGTCCACGGCTTCGTGGGGTCGAAGAGCACAGCGACCGCGTACTGATCGCGATCCATGTAGCCGGTCTCGACGCGGATGATGTACGGAACCGTCTTGCCCTCGTCCGTGGTCGTCGTCGCGATGGACCCGTCGGGCGGCGGGTTCTCGGGATCGTACGGCTGCCACGAGCTCGTCCCCACGCCGACGCCCGGCACGCTCGCGCCGGAGCCGCCCGTGATCGAGGGCGCGTACATGAACTCGAACTTGGTCGGCGCGTTGCACTGTTTGTCGAGCGCGCCCTCCTGGCAGACCCAGGGCTGGACCTGCGGACCGGCGAGCACCGGCCCGCCGCGCGGATGTTTCGTGATCGTGATCCGCGCGCCGGTGCCGTCGGGGAGCGTCGCCGTCAGGACGTTGGGAC
>JBASRP010000372.1:0-2633 GCA_049273905.1 Actinomycetota bacterium | reverse complement strand
GCCCAATCCCAGAGCGGATCGCGTCGCGCAGCCGGCCAGACACTTCGGCGATGGCTTCACGACGCGCCAGTCTGATCCTGTCCTCTCTCGACTTCCGCAGCGTTTGTGGAACTACCGCCCCGAGGGCCGCTCCACCGATGACCGCGACTGGCCAACCAGTGGCAAGGAGAGCGACCGTGCCACCCGCCGCTCCCGCGGCGCCAACCGGACCCATACGCTTGAGCCGCGCGAGCGGATCGATCTTGGCATCCGGTCGGGCGAGCCCGTCGAAGACGAACAGCAGCCCGAGTCCGAAGACCGTCGAGATAAGCAGCGGCTCCATCTGACTACACCTCCGCCGCTTCGCCGGTCCATCGATCAAGCGGAACGACGACGGCTGATTCGGGGAGTCGATCGGCGAACCTCGGTCTGATGCCGGTGCGAACGAGGCTCTCGTTCTCCAGACGGAAGATGTCGTTGGTGAGCACCCTGCCACCTTCGAGCCCGGCTACTTCCGCGACCTGAACGACTCGTCGTTGTCCTACCCGCGGATCGAGCCGGAGGTGCACGACGAGATCGATCGTCTCAGCGATCATCTCGCTAGCGACTTCGTTCGACAGCTGTTCCTCAGCCATGAGGACGTAGGTGCGCAGCTTGGAAAGAGCTTGTCGCGCGGAGTTAGCGTGGATGGTTCCCATGGAGCCTTCATGGCCAGTGTTCATCGCGGAGAGCATGTCGAGCGCTTCCGGACCGCGGACTTCACCGACGATGATGCGTGTCGGACGCATGCGGAGCGCGTGCCGAACGAGGTCTCTGATCGATACGTGCCCGAGGCCTTCGATGTTGGCTGCGCGCGCTTCGAGAGCGACGCAGTCGGGAAGCAGTTCCTCCAGCCGCAGTTCCACCGTCTCCTCGATCGTCACCACGCGCTCTGAAGACGGGATCGCGCGGCCGAGAGCATTCAATGTCGTCGTCTTGCCGGAAGCGGTGCCGCCCGACACAAGGATGTTGATCCCGCCTTCAACGGCAGCACCTAGGAAGGTGGCGCCCTCTCTCGTTACGGTTCGAAGTGCCACAAGATCGTCGAGCTCTTCTGCAACCATGCGGTGACGCCGGATGGTGAGCGCAGTTCTGCGAGCAAGTGGCGGAGCGATCGCATGGAGACGCGCCCCATCCGGAAGACGAACGTCAACCGCCGGCGAAGAGTCGTCGATGCGACGCCCGGCACGAGCAACGACCCGACTCAGCAGGGCCCGGACGTCTTCCTCGGAGCCGAGGGCAGGATTGATCTCTTCCTTGACACCACCGGCGCGCACGATGAAGCCGCGGTCGGGGCCGTTCACGACAACCTCTTCGATCTCTTCGTCGTCGAGGAACGGTTGAAGCGGTCCGAGTCGGAAGAACAAGTTGAAGAGTTGCTGCGCGATGTCGGTACGCTCCTGCGCTGAGAGCGACCGGGAACTTCCGAGGACCCTGTTTCTGTTTTCAGTCTCCACGAGTTCCACAAGCAGCGCCCATGCCCTCGCCTCCGCGTCCTCGCCTGCGGCGGCGGCTTCAGAGAGCGTTCCGCTCAGCTCCTCTTGAGCTCGAGCGCGCAGACCCTCAACCGTCTCGATTACGGCGTTCATCCAACGGCCTCCACAAGTTGGGGCGCGGGCTGCGGCTCTGCCGGTGGTTCCATGCGAGACCGCACTTCCTCCGCGAGCATTCGGAAGCTCTTGTGAAGTCTTCCTTTCTGGATCGGCTTCTGAGCGATGAGGGCTTGTCTTGCGCTGCGATGGTGGAGCGGGATCGTCCCGGCTACCGATATCCCCATCGCCTTGGCGACTTCGGCGATATCGCCGGGACGTCGACGCTCGAGCCCCGAGATCACGGCGGCCGTATGGCTGAAGTCGACGCGGCGCTCCTTCAAGGACCTCAGAGCGCGCTCGGCCCCGAGCACGGAGACGAGATCGGGCCGCACGACGATCAAGATGAAGTCGGCCTCACGCGCAACGATCGCTGAGTCGGTCGTGATCCGACCGATGTCGACGACAACGGTACGGTCGGTTTGTTTCGCGCGGCTAACCAAACAGGATAGGACGCTCGGCGACGTCGCCGGTGACGACTCGGGGAAGCCACTCAGCGCCAGGAGTCCACCTCGCTCCTCTGCTTCGTGAACGATCGCTTCCGGCTTGGGAATGTCGTTGTCCATGCGAAGCAGTGGAAAGATCCCCCGCCGTGGATCCAAACCTAGATAGGCGGCGATGTCGCCGCCGGCGGGATCCAGATCGAGCAGCAGAACGTCGTTGCCGTGCGAAAGAGCGGTGGCCAAGTTGACGGCGACGAAGGTGGCTCCCGGTGAGCCCTTCCCTGAGCAAACCGCGATGACGCTCACGACGACGCTCCAGAGAGCTGGACAAGATCGACTTGTCCAGCAGCTCGCGCCGCCGCGAGTGATCGCGCGTCCTCAAGCCTCAGTCGCAGAGTCACGAGCACGCCGCTCCCATCGGAAACGTCTGCGTGACTAACCGAGAGCACCGAAACATCGGTGAACAAGATCGTGGTCTGTGGATCGCCGCGACCAGGCGCCGTGCTCGCGATGACTGCAACGTGATCGCCCGGTCGCAAGGATCCTCCGGCCGCGCGATCGGGCTTCAACAGAAGACTCATGG
>JBASRP010000370.1:0-1942 GCA_049273905.1 Actinomycetota bacterium | reverse complement strand
GCCACGAGATCAACGGGTCTCCCCAGATCGCCGCGCCGGGCAACCCGCCCGGCCGCAACGGCGCAACAAGAACGAGGAGGGCGAACACGCCGGCGGCCGCGAGCATGAAACGGCCCATCGCTTTCGCGGGAACTTTGGATCGGACAATGGCACCAACAACGAACACGGCCGTGATCACGAGCACGCGATGGAGACCGTTCGCGCTCGGAACGAACAACGCCACGAGATAACCGACGACCGCGATCCCCGCAGCCTGCCCCGCGCGGGCCGAGAGCTGCCGCTGACCTCGTTTCCTCAGCAGCAGCCCGACGAAGAGAGCGCCGATCGCGAGGAGAGTTGTCGTCGCACCCATCGTGGAGCCCAGGTGCGACCCACGATCAAGGTGAGTCGCGAGGCGGCGGATGCGATCCAGCGCATGCGGATCGCTCTCGGCATGCAAAGGATTCCCGATAAACCTGTTCGTGCGCTCGATGTCGAACAGATCCAGAATCGTGGCGGCGACGTCGTAAGGCGTCACTATCGCCGGCCGCCGCGCGATCCCTCCCGCGGCGATCGTGCTTCTCTTGTTACACGGTGCACTCGAGCACACCGCGATCCACACGGGCGTCCTGTCGCCCAGCCCGATGGTGATGATCGGCCCCTCAAACAGTTGAAGAGCGCGCCCGCGGCTTGGCTCTGCGCCGACAAAGGTCGCTCCTTCGAACGCTCGCGAAAGACTCGCGCGGGCCCGCGAATCAGCCGCGTTCAATTCGACTCGGATACCGGCATCGTGCAACGCGCGGCCGAGAGAACCCGGAAACCCTCGGACGACCGAACGCGCGCCCGGCCGCGCCACGGGCGCTCCGCTCCCGATCTCCTCTACGAAGCGCAGCGGATCGCGGGAATCGGGGAAGACGCCGAGTCCGAGCATCGCGCCGCTCGTCTCGGCAGCGCGCTGCCAAGGGTCTCTTTCCTCGACGACGACCCTGAGGGTGGTGACTGCATGGGCTGGGGCCGGCCACGCGATCACGAAGCTCGCGACGACGACCGAGAGCGCGGCAGCGCGGACGCGGAAAGAGCCCATCCGGTCCACGATACGCGGCGCCGACGGCCTCGCTAGGAACCTTGGTACAGAAGATCGCGCGGAGGTGTCTGACGCGTCAGACGGTGTCGACAGTGTCTGACGCATCAGACACTTCCTCGAAGCGACCCGGCCCGCTCAGGCCAGGCCGATGTCGGCCGCGACCAGCTGCAAGCCTTCGATGCCCAGTCCTATGAAGGTGTCCAAGTCCAGTCCGATCTCGCTGCAGGCGTGGATCTCGTCGCGGTTCACGCCCGGCGCGAAGGACGACTCCTTCAGCTTCTTCTTCACGCTCGAGACCTTCATCCCGATCGCTTTCTCCGGCCGCACCAGCGCGGCCGCCACCAGCAGCCCGGCCACGGCGTCGGCCGCCACGATCGACCGGGACATGAGGTCCGTGCGGTACTCCTCGTGCGCGTGCCCCAGCACGCCGTTGACCACGGTCGCGTCGACGTCCTTCTCGCGCAGCCACGACGCGGCGAGGTGCGCGTGCCGCTCGATGTCGTCGGCGGTGATGTCCTGGTCGAGGTCGTGGAAGAGGCCGGTCAGCGCCCAGCGCTCCTCGTCCTCGCCGAAGTGGCGCGCCAGCCGGCGCATGACTCCTTCGACGGAAACGAGGTGCCGGACGGTGATGTCCTTCTGTGTCTTCTCGCGCACCAGCGCCCGAGCGTCAGAGATATCCACGGCTCACTCCCCGATCACCTTGACGACCAGGCGCTTGCGGCGCCGGCCGTCGAACTCCGCGTAGAAGACCTGTTGCCACGGGCCGAGGTCCAGCTCGCCCTTCGTGATGGGCAGCACGACCTGGTACCCGGTGAGCATGTTCTTGAGGTGAGCGTCACCGTTCGTCTCGCCGGTTTCGTGGTGCTTGTAGTCGGCGCC
>JBASRP010000369.1:0-1696 GCA_049273905.1 Actinomycetota bacterium | reverse complement strand
CGAGATCGCCGGGCCGACGCGCGCGGCCCGCACTTAGGGCGCTACGCGCCCTTGTTGAACGCCTGGGCCAGCTTGGCCTTGTGGTTCGCCGCGTTGTTGGCGTGGACCACCCCGGCCGCCGCGGCCTTGTCGTAGGCCCGGCTGACCTCCGTGAGGGCGTCCTCCGCCTTCTCGCGGTCGCCCGCCGTCAGCGCCGCGCGGAAACGCCGCGATAGCGTCTTCAAGCGCGACCGGTCGGCGAGGTTTCGCACGCGGGCCCGCTCGTTCTGCCTGTTCCTTTTGATCTGCGACTTGATGTTGGCCATAGGCGCGCGATTCTAGCAGCGGCAGCGGCCGGCGGCGACGCGGTCGTCGCGACCCCGAGGAACCGGTGATACCGTCGGATAGAAGCGAAGGGAGCCGCCGTCCATGTCCGAGTCCTGGAATTTCTCCGCCACCTACATCGAGTTCTGCAGCTGCGATCCCGGGTGTGGATGCAACTTCACCAGCTTGCCGACCTCGCCCGAGGGGAACTGCTTCGCGTTGACCGCGCACCACATCGACGAGGGCGTCTACGGCCGTACGGACCTCGGCGGCTGCACGGTCGCGTGGGCGTTGTGGTGGCCGGGCGCCATCCACGAGAAGGGCGGGCATGGCCACGTCTTCATCGACTGCGCGAACGACGACCAGTTCGCCGCGCTGTCGACGATCTATCGCGGCGAAGCGGGATATCCGTACTTCGAGATCTTCAACTCAACCTTCGTCGAGCCGACCGCAGTGGAGCGCGCGACGGTCGAGATCGCGATCGACGGCAAGAACTCGACGATCCGCATCGACTCGCGAGCCGCCGCCATCATGGAGCCCCTGCGGAGCCCCGTGACCGGCGACGAGAACGACGTCCGGATCGTGAAGGACAAAGGGTTCATCTGGAAGGACGGCGCCATCGCACAGGGCAAGCGCATGATGGTGAACCTCGATGAGATGTCGTTCGAGACCTCCGGGCGCCACGCCGTCGTCGCTTCGGTGAGCTACTCGGCGTAGACGACGCTCCCGAATCCCGCCCCGATAGACTTCCGCGTCGCATGCCCGACCAATCCCGCATCCGGAACTTCTGCATCGTGGCGCACATCGACCACGGCAAGTCCACGCTTGCCGACCGGATCCTCGAGGTCACGCACGCGGTCTCCGAGCGCGAGATGCGCGCCCAGTACCTCGACAAGATGGACCTCGAGCGCGAGCGCGGCATCACGATCAAGGCGGCGGCCGTGCGCCTGGCGTACGAGGCGAAAGACGGCAACACCTATGTCTTCCACCTGATCGACACCCCGGGCCACGTCGACTTCTCTTACGAGGTGTCTCGTGCGCTGAACGCGTGCGAGGGCGCCGTGCTCTTGGTCGACGCGAGCCAGGGGATCGAGGCGCAGACGCTGGCGAACCTTCACCTCGCACTCGACGCCGACCTCGAGATCATCCCTGTTATCAACAAGATCGACCTGCCGCAGGCGCAGCCGGAGAAGATCGGCATCGAGCTGCAGCAGGTCATCGGTTGCGCCGAGGACGACATCCTGTTCGTCTCGGGGAAGACCGGCGAGGGCGTCGTCGATCTCCTCGAAGCGATCGTCGCGAAGGTCCCGCCTCCCGAGGGCGACAAACTTGGGCCCCCGCGCGCGCTGATCTTCGACTCGGCGTACGACGTCTACCGCGGCGTGATCACCTA
>JBASRP010000343.1:0-10200 GCA_049273905.1 Actinomycetota bacterium | reverse complement strand
TGCGAAACGGCGGCGACTTCGCCGTGTAAGGCTCTTGAGTGATGCCGGACCCGAAGAGCTGAGCTGTACGCCGACGAGTTCTATCCGTTTTGGATTCGTCGCCTTGCTCTCCAGCATCGTCGATGTGAAGCGTCACCCAAGACATCTTCTGCGGCCGCCCCGAAGTGAAGGCCGTCAGACGAAGGATGGGAACGGCCCAATCGCGTACCCATTCGTCCACTGATAGAGGCCCCTTGGACTTCAGCGTCATGACTGGAGCGAAGACTGCTTCGAATCCATAAGGGTTCATGATCGACGTCCGCTGCGCGTATTCAGCAAGAATCTCAGTGTTGCCGTCTGTCCAACGCGACTCAACTTCGTCTTGGACTGTGAAGGAGTATTGGGGCTCGACGGAACCCGGATCCTTCGGCGACGTCGTCTGCTTGATCGGAGCCCAACCGAAAAGGGTCTCGAAACCGGTTACCTGGATCCGCATAGAGCTGTAGCGCTGTTCTGGCAGGGACCCGATCCCAAGGCCTGCCAACGCCCACCGACCAAACGCCATCGACCGATCCGGCCACCAAACCGATAGCTCGGTATCACCAAAGACCACGTCTGGTCCCATCCTGAGCCGACCGAAGAGAAGACCGATGTCGATCTCTTTTGGGAATCCTCTGCTCGGGGCCTGGAGCCCTTCAGGTTCGCCGTACACAGACCCGCTGGGCGGTCGATTGCCGAGCAGCTCGGCCTCACCTGCTATTTGGGCGTCGCCGAGGCGCCACTCCACCGAGTAGGTGTCAGGCTTGAGCGGCAACGAAGGGAAAAGCTTCTCGTCTGCCATCGCACCGCATGACGCTACTAGCCGTCGCTCATGTCTTGCAGATCGACCGCACAATCGTCGGCCTCCGCTTCCGTGATGGTGAAGCCAAAGGCGATACAGGGCCCGCGGAATCATCCCCTCGTAGCGTGAGTTAATCTCCGCGCATGTCGCGGCGCTACGAGCCTTGGCCGGATCAGGTAGTTGAAGGCATCGCCGAAGTCCTGGGCGCCACAGACAGCGGCCTAACGGGCACCGAGATCGGGACACTCCTCGCGCGCTGCGGCATCGCCGATGTAGCCCCAACGACTACCAAGCGGTACCGCTTGAGAGATGCCCTTCTCGCTCGTCAGCTCAAGGACAACGCCTCGAACTGCGTCATTCGATTCATCACCGTCGCCATGGAGCCAGTCCGTTATCGAGAAACCCCCGCTCTCTTCACCTTCCGCAAGGACGCTCTCGATGAAGTCCTTGTTTTTATCGGCCTTCGAGTTAACGAGGAAGGCAAAGTCCAGCGTGGCGTGAAAGCGATCACTCTCACGGAGGCTGCTCAGCATGCGAACTCCCTTCGGGCGGAGTTGCGTCGTCGAGGTGTTCACGCCGAAGTTCTCCGCTACTGCTCACGTGAAGTTCTGGAGCGGAACGCCTTTCATGCCGCCTTGGAAGCATCCAAGAGCATTCCTGACCGACTTAGAAACCTGACCGGTCTTCACGGAGATGGAGCAGCATTGATTGACGCCAGCTTGTCGATCGGATCAACCGGGAGGCCACGCGTGCAGATCAACAAGCTCTCATCGGACAGTGAACGGGACGAGCAGACCGGGTTCGCGACGCTCATCAAGGGCCTTCTTGGCATGTTTCGCAATCCAGTTGCCCATGATCCTCGGATGAGCCGGACAGTTACGGATGATGAGCTACTCGAACTACTGATGCTCGTCTCTATGGTGCACCGTCGTCTGGACGGAGCAGTCGTGTGGCCCTGACTGGCGGCTCAGGGTGGTACGGCCGCGAGCGTCGCGGCAACATCGGAGGGTATGAGATGGCCAGTCCGGGTCTCGCGCACGACCGACAAGAGATTGCGCCACATCTGGCGACGCACCGTGCGATCATCGGTTCCAAGCTCCTCTGCAATCAGCCGCTCGACAGCTTCAACGCGACCAGGTGCCGCGTTGGGGCGCCGACGATCACCAAAGGGGTGATCAGTTTCGGTTAGAAGTCTTTCTGCGGGGATCCGTCGAAGAAGTTCTGTACGTCGAGAAACGGAAGGATTCAAGGAAAAGTAGCAGCCCAGTGCGACCGCCTGTTCCGTCTCTTCAGTAGTCCCAAGCCACCAATGAAGAATAGGCGCCCGGATGGGAATTCCCTTTAGTTCGTCTAGCACTCGGGCCGTAGCGCGATAACTATGGATGCTCACAAGCCGGGGTGTTTCAGCGATAACGGCAAGCACCTGCCTGAACGTGTGAACCTGTTCCTCCATGGGAACTCGGGCCGAGCCATCCAGACCAATTTCGCCGACGAGAGCGGTCCGCTCCAAGTGGTTCGCAAACTCGGCGGAATCGAACGAGCGCTGGGCCTGAGCGACGCTCGGATGACAGCCGACGCCCCATAAAACGAGTGCATCTCGGCGGCTGAGCGCCTTTGCGCCTTCGTCCAGAGACCGACTCATCGCGAAAACCACAGCGCCAAGGCGGGTCAGATCAGAGGGGTCAATATCAGGATTCACGTGGGCGTGGGTGTCGAGCGGTGGAAGACCTCTCATCCGCACACCGCTCTTAGCTCGTTAGCGGCTCGATTACAGATATCCAGAACAGCGGCAGCTGACACCGAGGCCGGAAGGCTAAGTGCGGCAACATCCGCGATAGAGACGCCGCGCTCGACGAAATAGCGCACCGCCGGAACTGCTGATTTGCGGGCGAGGTATCGATCTCGAGCGTCGGATGCCGGGCCTTCGAGGATGTAGCCAGTCTTATCTTCGATCCCGGCAGCGATGAAGGCGGCGCGCCGGACGAGACAGCCATAACAGACGCCGCATTGTGCAGTGGCTGGGAAACGAGATGCCCTTCCGCCTGTGTGTGCGCACGAATGAGACTTCGACAGAATTCCGCTAGCAACATCCTTACCCAGTTGTGCCGCCAGCTCAGCGAACATCTCTCCTTTCGTACTGCTGAAGAATGGGTTCTCGAGTGCCGCGTGGGCCCCGAGCCCCGTCAACACTCGACTCAGCTCCTCGATGAAACGAGGATGCGTGGTCCGAGTGGACAGGGATCCGCGACGTTCGGGGCTAAGGGGAGGATTAAGTGAGGTAAACCCGTTCTCAGGTACCCACAGGGATACGGCGTCTACAGAGGCCACCGCCAGACCCAGTGCTATGAATAGGAGTGAGCGCGAGCGAGAGGAGAACTCATCTGGGAATGCAACACCGGAACCGGGCTGTGTCGCATGTCTGCGGAGTCGAATCTGCACATGCCGTTGGGGCCCGCCAGCCACCGAGGCTTCAACGTCGCGAGCAAGTGCGACCTGGATCGGCGCGAGATTGCTCCATGAGAAGTGCGAGACGAGAGCGTATGGCTCTTCTCGGAGATCAGTGCGAGAGAGAATGGCGCCGGTGAGACTGTCAGCTCCGCCGCTGAGAAGGACAGCGCGATCTATGCGTTCAACTGTCGCGCGGTCCTCGGTCGCGGCTGGTCCTGGCTCGCGTCGAAACCGCAGCTCCCATTGATCACCTGAGAGAAACCCAAGGATCCCCGCCAACTCGTCGGCATGCGGTTGCCATCGGGCGGGATCCCACACAGGCACAGTGACCGTGATCTCGCGCTGAGACCAGTTGGAGCCTCCTCCTCGTCGCAGGGTGGAGCGATCCGCGGCATATACGGCAACGGCGAGGCGAACGAATTCGATGTTGGGCCGGGGAACAGGTCCAAGTGGTAAGAGGCGGGGATCGAGGTTGCTGTCGATCGAGCTGAGATTGCCAACTGCCCATAGGAACGTCTCCGTTCCGAGATTCGGCAACCGCTGAGGGCTCGAGCTTAACCGGAGGTCGTAGGCTGGCATCACGCTGCTCCACCAACATGCCGCAAGGTTTCGATGCCTGCTCCGATGGCGGCGGTTATCTCCTCCGTTGTGGGTTCACCCGTTGTGAGTGTGGCTCGTGCGGCAAGCGCGCGAGCGGAATCACGCAGTTGCCGCTCACCTTCCAGGCTGGCCCATGGTGACGGCGCGCCCTTGCGAAGTAGCTCTCCGGTCTCGCTTGCGACCGCTTCGAAGATGATCGTGGCGATCGTTTCCCTGATTACTTCTTCAAGCGACAAGCTGCCGTCTGGATCGTGATCGATTACCCATTGGGCGACATGCGCCGCGACGAGTCGCCGTTCTTCATCCTCAATCGTTCCGTTACCAGCGGGACCGGATGCGACATCAACTATCCGCCGGATGCGTTCTATCGGATCGAGCGAGCGAAGTTCGCCGAGGTTTAGGCCAAACGTCCGAAGGGTTGCGTTGTCTCCGCTCCAGTAGGCGAACGCAGCAGTGGCGGCTCGGCCAGCGGTCCGTGCCGAAGCGGATAGGGATCGCCGGGCGCCCCCGCCACTCCTTGAGCCTGCAGATCCTGACGCGTTCCGTCTACCTCCGCCTGTTGTTGAGCCTCCGCCACCGCCTGCCCCTCGCGGCCGGCGCGCAGATACTCCCGATGGAGGCCGGTCGAACAAGTCGAGGACAGGAAGGAGCAATTCCGGTTGGAGTGGGGGCATCGGCTCCGACATGGCTACCTCTGGCGGCGCCTGCTGCTGATCAGGGCGACTGGGCCCGGAACCCGACGGAGCATCGGGCAACCGCTGCAACCAGTCGCTGATCTCTCTTCGGAGTCTTCGCGCCGCTGCGCCTCCGCTGCCCCCGTATGACTCCGATGTGCCCAAGTGCTTACTGCCCTGCGCTCTTCAATCGCTCTTGAATCGCACGGCGCGTGGGACCATCATCCAGCGCGCCTTCCCAGCGTTCGAGTGTTTCCTTGAACGTGTCTACGTCCTCACCCGAAAATTGCAGAACGAACGCAGGCTCGATCGCTGAGGGTGGGATCGCCCCGAGCGATCGCGACGCGGCCTCGGCGGCTTGCGAATGCGCTCGTGTAACCCGGAGCAGACCGGCCCCTAGAGCGAGCTGTTCTTTGGGGCGGTCGCGCACCGCACGTGCGAGATGTTCAGCCAGGACGACTGCATCCGGAGTGGTTAGGCGGGAAAGCTCATCATCGGATACCGACTTCTGCACAGCGCGGACGCCCGATGTGAGATTGGCTGCCAGGTCTCGAAGTCTTTCGGGAATGCCAGTGTCGAGCACAATCTTGGTGCCGAAGGCTGCTGCGAGGTGGAAGTAGGGCGCCAAGTCGAGTTCGGCCAGCGCCGGCGGTAGCTTTGCCCAGCGCAACATGCTGTCACCCCACTCGGCCTCGTCCTTCTGCGAAGGGTCGCCCTTCCCCGCCGCCTTCTTCGTGCTGCCCTTGTCACCGGCATCTGCATTCTTTGCATCCGCTGGGATTCCGGATGCTGCTTGCTCGAGGGACTGCAGGCGCTCGCGGAGTTCGTTCTTCGCGAGCCATGAGAGGACGGTTGCGAATTCGTCGGGCAGCAGCACTTCAAGAACCATTAGCTTGGCAACGACATCCGTTTGGAGCTCGATCCCTCGCCGCCGTGCGATTGCCTGTCGAACGTTTAGATCGTTTAGGAACCGCTTGATTCGTCGCGGGTTCCCGCGCAATCTCTCGTAGAGGATAGGAGTCAGGCGCCCTGCGAGAGCTAGTTCGTCGGCGACGGTCTCAGCCGAAAGGACCTCCGAAAGCGCCTCGAGATTGCCTGCTGCGGCACGGCGAAGCTCCTCGCACTTTTCAACGGCTGTTGCGTATGTCTCTTCTTCGAGGCGTCGGTGAAGGAGAAGGAGAGCGAGATAGGCCTCGGTGTCGAAGCGACTAAGCCCCGGCAGCGGAATCGTGGTTTGAACAATCTTGTGGAGATAGAGCCGGGCAGGCGACTCGTTCCCTTCTTGCTCTTCGGTCGCGCCCGGGAATCGCTGTACGAGTGCTTCGGCGACTCGGTGCTCATCCGCCGCGATGACGAACGACATCTTCGGGACGGATAGAAATAGCTTGATGGCCTCAAGAGTGTCAACGACGGTTTCCGGGAGACAGCGATCTAGATCGTCGACGAGAACCACTACACGGCGGATATGTTCGAGTTCGCGCGAAGACATCAGCTCGGCGAACTCCTCGCGAAACGCAGCCAGGCTCGGATCCTGCTCTTGATCCTCTTTTCCGTCCTCTAGATTCAGGACTTCGAGGAGTTGATCCGGAGAGGGAAGTTGAAGCGTGAGCGATGTCCGAGCCGCGAGGTGGAGGGCCTTAGACCATTTCACTCGACGTAGTAGCTTGGAAAGCACGTTGCGTACGGGCGAGTCGGCTTCCGCGCGCTCCTCCACCTCCTTGCGAAGTGGACTCAGCACCTCCTGGATCAAGGACTCCTTGGGGCCCACTCCGGGGTCATATCTCCACGGATCCGTAGACACGACGAGGATCTCGGCGTCCTTCGCCGTCTCGCCGCTAAGGGAAGCCTGGACGAGGCGTAGCACTGTGGTCTTGCCGCTGCCCCACCGGCCCGACACGCTGACGGCGACTGGGTCGAGTTCTTCGCTCAGTACGGCGTCTAGGACCGTCTCTGCAACTGCAGCGAACCCCAGAAGGTCGACGTCCGCTGGATCGTCAGACCAGAGGGAGACCGCCATGGCAGCTGGGCCCTTATTGTCGCCACTCTCTTCAGGCGATATCGCTGCCTCCCTTCGTCGACCAGGCAGAATACCCCGTGGGTGCGACACGAACTTGCCCGCCATTACTGGGGTCGCGGCAAGAAACCGCGGGGTCGCGCCGAAAGGTTGCCCTTGCCGTGTCATTTCAGGCTGCGGCCTGGCCGTGTGTAGGTGGACGGTGAACCGCTTCGGACGTTGACTCTTGCTCGGCGGCCGGCGGGGATCCGGTGGCCTTGTGAGCCGTGGCCGTCACCGCGCAGCCGGGGACGTCCCAACGGCCGCCGCGCCGGAGGCGCGCACGAGACGGGGCCTCTGGGTCAGAAGCCGCTCATGGCGTGTGGCAGTCCCACTCACCCCACACCCGGGCACCTCATAGCGAGGCGCGCCCGGAGACGATGGTGGATGAGATCGACAAGCCAAATCGCCCGATGCGGCAGATGAACCTGGAGCGCTAAGACTCGAGCAACGCAAGCGGTTTAGCGGTAGGACGGACGCTTCTCGTCGGAAGCGGCATCGCGCAACGGTAAGCAAGATCGATCGACTCCTTCGCGAGTCGCAGAACCAAAGATCGCACGTTCCGGTGGGACACCTTCCGGGCCGGAGGACGCTGAGCGTCCATCCGAGGAGGTGAGCCCCACCCGGGCGTCTACACGCGCGAGCCGAAGTCCTTCGGCTCCCTAGCAGCCCGCCCTCCGGCCAGCGCCGATCAGGCGCATCCGCAGATGCCCGAAGGGAGGCCTCCCATGGGCTACTCAACGCGCCTGCCGGCCGCGCCACTCAAACGCGAGCTGCGCAAGGCGAAGCGCAAGTACGGCGACACGTGGGACGAGCTTGGCGTCCGCTTGCGAGTCAGTTCCCGCACTCTCACCCGCCTTCTCGGCGCGCGCGATGTCGCAGAACCCGTGGCCGATCGCATGGCATGTCGGCTCGACCTGCATCCCGCATTGATTTGGCCGCGGGAGTGGCAACGCATCGCGCAATCCAAGAACGGCCGAACAAGGAAGGAGTCAGCATGAAGTTCAAGATCCCAATCAAGGCACTGACGGCTGCTCTGAAGGCGGTCGTTCCAACTGCGGGGCGACGCTCGACGCTTCCGATCCTCAGTGGTGTGATGATCGAGGCATCGGGTTCGAAGGTCGTGTTCGAGGCGACCGACCTCGAGGCCTCGGCCCGCATCACCGTTAAGGACGGCGTCAAGGTCTTCCAAGAGGGCCGCGTCGTTCTGCCGTCCAAGGCGTTCGGCAAGGCTGTATCGACGATGAACGGCGAAGAAGCGGAGCTGCTCGCCGACGAAGGGTCGCATCGCGGGACGCTTCTTGCGGATCACGTGTGGTCACGCTCGACGGCTTCGATCCCGCCGATTGGCCCCGCGCGGACATGGACCATGTACTGGTCGCTGGACATCTTCTGCTTCATGAGAGCGACGCCCTGTTCGTCGACAAACAGATGCGTCTTGAATTTCGCGATGCCAGAGCCGGGCCGGCCGTTTATCGGAAAGAGACTGAAGCGAATCGCTTTCGCTGCTGAGTTACTGATGCCGAGAGACATTCTGCACGGGAAAGTTGTCGATGTGCTGGGTCGGCGATCGGAAGAAGGCAGCAGGGTCAAGGCGGCTTTGGCGAAGAGGTTTGAGGTGAGCGGACAAGCAATGCAGTTCAGGCTCACTAACCTTGGCTACTGGGCGTCGCTCTAGGCGACGGAGTGACGTAAGCGTGCTTTCTGCTGGACGGTTCTCGGTCGTTAGATCAGGCTGAGGGCTCCTGATAACGCGCATCCCGGACTAGAGAGACTGCAAGATCGAGGTCCGGCTCCTTCTCAGTACGCAAAGCGACGATATCGAGCGCGTAACTCATGCCGTTACGTGTCCACTCCATCGAGATTGCAGACTCGGCTCGGCGAACCGTGACCAGAAATCCGCTTATCGTGATTCGCCTTTCGATCCTTCCGGCCACCCGTGTCGGCTTGGGCTGTGAATAGAGGCTGGCGACAAACTGATCGGACAGCAAATCGTGGATGCTCTCCTCCTCGAAGGTGACTAGGACGCGCGGTCTGAACCGTCCGGACGCCTGAATGAAAGCAACATCATGTTTAACTCGATTGGCGGCGGTGATGGCACAGGCGGGGGTGACCGATCCAGTACACACGGTTGCGGCCGCCGGATATTGAGGCAAGCGAATGGTAATCCCTGGAGGGGACCGAAGGACCAGCGAAAGCGTGACGTAGAGGACAACCACAACCAAAACGCCCGCAACAAAGAGGGTTCGTCTCGTCTGCCTTATCCGCATCGCTTAAATATCGACTGATCCCCTCTCCGGTTTAAGCCTGGAGCTTGAGCCAATCAAGAGCGGCGTCGCCGCACGAATCCAAGACATCGTGGAAGTAGCCGCTGGTTCCGACCGTCCTCGCGAACCAACTCGAGTCCAGAAGCAAGCCATTTGGTAGCTCGCCGTCGAGGACTCTGTTGTTGTGGTCCTCGAACCAGACGCTTAAGCGATCGACGTAGTCACGGAGAAGCTCCCATCGCGCGGGGCAGTGGCGATCCTCATAGAACCATTCGCCCCACTGCCAGGGAAGTATCGGTGGAATGAATGGTGGGAGCTGAATAATGGCAAGCGGAAACGGACCGCCCTCGAACAACCCACGCATGCCGCTTGGATCGACCATCATGGTTGGCCGGTTGTTGACGTACACATATGCGGCTACGAACGGATCCTTTATCGCGGGCTCCATTGGGTCGGTCTGCAGGAAACGCCCAATCGTCGGGTCGTATTGGCGAGCTCTGAGATGATAGAGGCTCGTCGCGGTGTCGTAGAGTTCGCCGGTGAATCGCATCAAGTTGGCAGGTGCCCCAGGATCGTTTTGCGTCTCGGTTTTAGCGAGACCAAACGGCTGGTAACGATACGTCCATTGCGCAGCGCCGCTCGCCGATGTGAGGTTAACGACGGAGCCGATGGAGTCATGAAGGTAGTAGTAATCAGCGCCACCACTGGTCATGCTTATGAGGTCATGTCCGTTAACGTAGCGGCGTAGGAGCGCATTGTTTCCGTCTCTCTCCAGTGCCAACTGCGGCAGCTGGTTGGCTCGATCCCAGAGATAGTTTGTCTTCTGGCTCGGCTGAGCCCCGGTGGAGGCTTGTAGGCGCTTGCCGTCACCATCGTACGAGTAAGTGGTTGTCGAACCGCCAACAGTCGCGCCCTTGAGCCTGTTGGCTAGGTCGTAGCTATAGCTCGTTGTCCCCGCAGCGGTTTGGTTGCCGTTATCGTCGTGCGTGTAGACGTAATTTGTGCCGGTGGGTCCTTGGCTGACGAATCGCCATTGGATTCGATCAGCGAGATCGTAGGAATAGGTTGTGGACTCGCCGGGCTTATCCTGGGTAAGGCGGTTTCCTACCTCGTCATAGGTGTAGCGGATGAAATCGCTGCACGTCGTGGTGTAGCAAGCCTCCGTGACTCGGTCCATGTTGTCGTATGTGTACGCCGTCGCTCCTGCATCACTCGCCCAAGTAGTTGGGTTACCGACCGCGTCCAGGGTCAGTAGCGAATACGACAAGTGGGTTAAACCCTTGACGTTCCGGATCCCCGTTAGCCGACCGGCCCGGTCGTAGGATCGAAGCTCGGAGT
>JBASRP010000328.1:0-7257 GCA_049273905.1 Actinomycetota bacterium | reverse complement strand
GTCTTCTCGAGCGGCGGTCGATTGGGCTCGCCGGTGATCGTGAGAGTCGTGCCGGCGACCTGTGTGACGAGGGTCTTGATCGCGCGGTCGACGCGGTGCTGCTCGGCGATCGTCCGGACGCGGACGTCGATACCGAGTGTCGCGTTCGCCGGGACCACATTGACCGCGGTGCCGGCCTGGGCGACCGTCGGCGTGACGGTGGTGCCGGCAGCGGGGTCCTCGACGGCACCGAGCGCGAGCACCTGGTGCGCGAGCTCGATCAGCGCGCTGGCGCCGTTCTCCGGCTCGAGACCGGCGTGCGCAGCGCGTCCCTCGATCCCGATCGAGTACATCGACACGCCCTTGCGTTCGGTCTTCAACGCGCCCTCGGCGGCCGGCTCGAGGATCAGCGCCGCGGCGCTCTGCGCGGCGAGATCGCGGATCAAAGCGGTGGAACTCGGCGAGCCGAGCTCCTCGTCGGATGTGAAGAGCACGGTCACGCCGTCGAGGTCCGGCAGAGCCGCGAGCGCGTGCAGCCCTTGGACGATCCCCGACTTCATGTCGAAGGCGCCGGGCCCGGTCGCGCGGTCGCCGTCCACCGTGAACGGCCAGCGCGCGATCGTGCCCTTCGGCCAAACGGTGTCGAGGTGGCCGACCAGCAGAACGCGCGACCGGTCGCCGATGCGCCACAGGAGGTGGGTCCGGCCGGCGATGACCACGCGTTCGGCGTCGGACCTCAGCAGAGCGGCGCCGGTCGCGGCGATGACCTCGGCGCAGGCGGCGGTGGCGCCGTGATCGGCGGAGGGAGACTCGGCCTCGACGAAGGCCCGGAGGTGCTGCACCATCTCCGGGGTGCGTTCGCGCAGTTCAGAGAGCCGATCCACGGTGGTATCCATCCATGCGGGGGCCGGTCCGGCCTCGTCGGGGCCTCCAATCAGGCGACGACATCGTAGTGCATGGACACAAGGCCCTCGAGGGCCTTCTCGCTACGATGGAGGCCGCATGCGCGCCCTTGCCCGTCGCCTCGCCTCCGACCCCTTCGCTCGTTCGCTCGCGATCGCCGTCCTGATGATCGCCGGCGGGTTCGTCGCGATCTTGATCGCGTACCGAGGGGTCGCGCGCTCGGTGAATGTCGCGGTGCAGCTCCCGTACGTGGTATCCGGCGGCGTCGGCGGCGTGGCGCTGATCCTGACGGGCGCGGGCATCATCGCGATCCAGTCGTCGCGCTACTGGAGCGCGCGCGAGCGTCAGTGGCTCGATATGGTCGCGTCGCGGTCGGCCGAGGTGATGGAGAAGCTTCCGCGCTAAGAACGCGCCGCCGTGCCGAGCTCGATGTCGCGCGTGAACGCTCCGCCGAGGTATCCGCCGAAGAGCAACAACCCGAGAGGCAACAACCACACCGACGCGTAGGTCACGGCGTCGCCGAGCGGCCGCGTCGGCACCGGCGGGGCGGCGAGGACCGGGGGCAACGGCGCGGCCGGGATCGGTCCTCCGAGATCGCCGGGGAGGCCCGGCGCGAACGGCGGGATGTACGGCGCCGGCGACGTCGGCTCCTCGATCGGCGGGAAGCTCGTGTTCGATGGCGCCGTCTGCGTCGCGACCGTACAACCGAACGTAGCGACGGCTCTCGCCCCCAACTCTTGACTGTTGGCCGGCGGCGGCAGTTTGTCCTCGATCGTTATCAGCTGCTGCACGGTGCTGCCCATCGGAGCGAGACCTAGCGGAACGCCTGCGCCGGCGACCTGCCCTTCGATCAACGCCAGTTGATCGTTGACCTGCCGGTCGATCAGACACTGCAACTGCTGCGGCGGACGCGGCACCGCGCCGCACACCACGAACACCGGTGTGGTGGCCGAGAACACGGTCGGGCCGAGTTCGACGCCTTGCTGGTTGGCGCTGCTGCCGGCCAGGAAGATCAAGAGCGCCGCCGTGCCGCACTGCGGCGAGACCGTCGGGGCGATCAGCTCGAAGACCGGTTGCGTCTGCGGCGGGATCGGCGGGAAGGGGATCGGCGGGATAGGCGGCACCTGCGCGAACGCGGCGTGGGAGCCGAGCCCCAAGCCGAAGAAGAGGAAGGCTGTGAAGACGAACCCCTTGCGCGCGCGCATACGTCGATTATCGGGCAGGCCTCGAACGCCCCGCCATAGGCCGCCCCCACGAAAACTCGGGTAAATGCTTGCGTCATCGCACGACGGCGGGGCCATGGGCAGGATCTTCACCGTCGCCGTTGCCGCTTCGTCCGCTTCGGCGGGCCGCCGGGGTCGGCCGAGACGCGGCGGTACAGGCGGCCGCCGAACCGGAGCCAGGTGAGGCGGCCGGTGTCCGAGCGGAGGAATTCGGCGCGCAGTCCCGTGTAGACCTTGTCGATGTGGACGGCGCGGTCCGTGTCGAAGAGCGCCAGCCGAACGACCGGGAGATCGCCGTCGTCGCCGACCAGCGCGATCAGCGTCCCGCGGAGGCTGCCGGCCGCGGGTTCGAGCGCGATCGCGACCTGCTTGAAGCCGTCGACGTAGCGGCCGCGATACGCGCGGAGCTCCGCAGCGCTCGCCTTCGCGGGGTGCGACGGCTTGCGGCGGATGCCGGCGTACCGCGCCAGCACCGCGGCGACGACCGCGCGGTTCAGCGAGCGTCCGCTGGTCGAGTTCGTCAGCGTGGTCACCGCGAGGTCCTCGGACGGCACCATCGAGAACGTGGACAGCTGGCCGATGGTTGTGCCTCCGTGGGAGACGAGTCGCGTGTCGCCCGCGTCCTCCAGCAGCCACGACAGCCCGACGTGGTCCGCGAGCGCGCCGGCCGGCGCCTGCGGGTCTTGCATCTCTCGCATGGTCGCGCGCTTGAGGAGTCTCTTCCCGTTCGACGCTCGGCCGTCGCCGAGGTGGAACGACGCCCAGCGCAATTGGTCGACGACGTCGGACACCAGCCCGCCGGCCGGCGCCAGGCTCCGCGATCCCCACCACGCTTGCGGGACCTGCTTCGTGCCCTTGGCGACGTGGCCGATCGCGGTGCGGTGCGGCAACAGCTCCTCGCTGAGATGGAAAGAGCGCGTCATGCCGAGCGGCTCGAGAACGAGCTCGCGGATCGCCTCCTCGTACGTCACGCCGGCCACCGTCGCGAGGATGTGACCGGCCAGACAGAAGCCGGCGTTGTTGTAGTGCCACGCGGACCCGAGCGGCGTGAGCTGAGGGACCGTCCGCATCTCGTGGACGAACTTCGCGAGGGCGTCGTCGCCGCGGCCGGTGTCGATGAAGTAGTCGCCGGCCCACCCGCCGGTGTGCGTCAACAGATGCCGGAGGGTCACCCGGCGGGCCACGCTCGCGTCGCGCAGCGAAAAGTTCTTTATGTACCGGCGGATCGGCTCGTCGAGGTCGAGGTCGCCACGATCGACCAGTCGCATGATCGCGGTGGTGGTGAACGTCTTTCCGGTCGAGCCGATCTGGAACAGCGTCTGGTGATCGACGGGCGCGGGTTCGGCGACCGTCGTCACCCCGTACCCCGCGGCGTACGCGTGTCCTTTGTGGAGGATCCCGACTGCCACGCCGGGCGTGCCGGTCCGCCGCATCTCCTTCCGGACGAGCCGGTCGATCTCGTCGGGAAGCGGCCGGACCTTCAAGCGGGGCGGCGGGGACGCGCTCAATCGGCCTCCTGGGCGGCGTGGCCGCCGAATCTTCCCACACGCTAAGCTCCCGGCGGTTCGTCCTCACCGCCAAGCGGGGCCACGATTTGTTGTTGCGATGCGACCAAGAGGCGCGGACCGCCCGGATGACACACTCGCGGCCAGTGTCTCGCGCATCCGCGTCCTCGCTCATGGTGGGGCTGGCGCTCCTCGTCTCCTCGTGCGCGCAAGGTCTGGCGTTCGTGCAGGACGACCGGCTCGAGATATCCGCGCCGCGGGCGCAGCAGAAGGTGACGCTCCCGGTGACGGTCCGCTGGGCGATCGAGGATTTCGAGGTCACCGGGCCCAGCGGTCTCGCGCGGAAGGACGCCGGGTACTTCGGCGTCTTCCTCGACACCGCCCCCGTCCCCCCCGGGCAGCTGCTGTCCTGGATCGCGCGAGACGACAGGCGCTGCAAAGCGCGTCCCGGCTGCCCCGACGCGACGTACTTCTCGGACCACCGGGTCTATTCGACCGACGCGACGTCGTTCACCTTCGCCCAGCTGCCGGACCTCGACACGTACGGCGGACACGAGACGCACGAGGTGACGATCATCCTGCTCGACGGCACCGGCCGGCGCATCGGCGAGAGCGCGTGGTATCGCGCGTTCCGGTTCGAGCGGGAATCGTGACGTCGTGAGCGAGCCGGACGGCACCACGGAGTTCGTCGAAGAGCTCGACCACGCCGCCGAGCGCATGCGCGCGGAAGCGCGCGCGGACATCGGGATCACCGGAAAGGCCGACGCGGTCCCGTTGCGGAAAGCGATGCGCGAGTCCGGCGCGTCGTGGTACCCGGCGGCGGCACTGAGCGCGCTCGGACTCTCGAACTACTTCCAGGGAGCCGCGGTGTTCGCTCTGGCGCCCGACATCGGGCGAAGCCTCGGTCTGGGGATCGGAGCGTTCGCGCTCATCAGCGCGCTCGAGCGGCTGGCCGTGTCGTTGTCCCCGTTCCCCATGGCGTGGCTGAGTCAACGCAAGGCCCGTCGCGCCATGCTGTCGCTCGTGACCGCCTTCATCTGGAGTCTGGTCACGCTCTACGCGGGATTCCTCACGGGGCTCGGCACGCTCATCTTCATCGTGCTCATGGATGGACTTACGAGCGGCAGCGTGCTCGCTCTCCATGTCCCTCTGCTGCTCGACAGTTATCCACCGACCGTCCGCGTCCGCATGGGATCCTTCTATTTCGCGGTGGGCTTTGTCGCACCGTTCATGATCTCGGCGCTGCTCGTCGCGGCTCTTACCGGCTTCTTCAATCTGACGTGGCGCGGCGTCTTCCTCGTCCTCGGCTTCTTCGCGTTGGCGTTGTTCGCTTTCGCGACGCGGCTGCGCGATCCGGGGTTCGGCACGCACGATACCGAACGCGTCCGCCAGACGGTCCACGAAGCCCATGGTGAGCCGGCGACCGCGATCGCACCACGGGACGTGCAGCTTCGGTTCTTCGAGATCGTGCGCCGGCTGCTCCTGATCCCCACCGTCCGCCGGCTCATGATCGGCGAGTTCGTGCTCGGGATCTTCTCGATCCCCCTCAACACGTTCGTGGCTTTCTTCCTGGACGGGAAGTTCGGGTTCGGCCCAACCGCGCGCTCCATCTTCTTCGGTGGGACCTCCCTGACGGGCGTTCTCGCGATCACGGTTTTCGCCAAGAAGGGTGAGGAGATCTACCGTAAGGATCCCTCGCGGATCCCCGTCTACGCCGGTGTCGTCTTCGGATTGACCGTGCTCGCTTTCGGTCTGGCCGGGCTCGTTCCGACGGTCGGGCTCGTCATCGTGCTCTTCTGCATCGGCTTCGGCGCGCAGTCCATGCTGTACCCGATCCTCAACATCGGGGTCTTGTCGATCGTCGACGCGCGGTGGCGCCCGCACCTGGGCGCGCTCTCGGGCATCTTCATCTCGTTCGGCGGCGTGCTGGGGGCGTTGTTCCTCTCCGGCATCGAGCGCCGCTTCGGGCTCGCCGGCGCGCTGGTCAGCCTCACCATCCCGGGTGTCGCGTCCGCGCTCATCGTCGCGTCGGCCGGCCGCTACATGAATGCCGATATCGACCAGATGCTTACCCGCGTCGTCGAGGAAGAAGAGATCCAGCGCATCACGGACGCCGGCGGCCATCTGCCGATGCTGTCGTGCAAGAACGTCGATTTCTCGTACGGGAAGCTGCAGGTACTGTTCGGTGTCGACTTCACCGTCGACGACGGCGAGCTCGTCGCCCTGCTCGGCGTCAACGGCGCCGGGAAGTCGACACTCCTCAAGGTCATCTCGGGGATCGGCCTCCCGTCCCGCGGCAGCGTGCGGTTCGGCGGGCAGGACGTCACCTATCTCGACGCCGAGCGGCGGTTGCGACTCGGCATCACGCAGGTCCCCGGCGGGCGCGCCGTCTTCGCGCCGTTGTCGGTCGTCGACAACCTGCGCGTGTACGGCTACGCGATGGAGCGCAACGGCCGCACGCTAGAAGACGCGATCGACGCGTGCTTCGCCGCCTTCCCGCAGCTCGAACGGCGCCGGAACCAGCTCGCGAGCACGTTGTCGGGCGGCGAGCAGCAGATGCTCGGGCTTTGCAAGGCGCTGATCCTGCAGCCGCGCCTTCTCCTGATCGACGAATTGTCGCTCGGCCTTGCCCCGGTCATCGTCGGGCAGCTGCTCGAGATGGTGCGCGAGATCAACGCGGCCGGAACGGCGGTCGTTCTGGTCGAACAATCGGTCAACATAGCTTTGTCGGTGGCGCGGCACGCGTACTTCATGGAACGCGGCGAGATCCGGTTCGACGGCCCCTCCGACGAGCTGATCGGGCGCGACGACCTGTTGCGGGCCGTCTTCCTCGAGGGCGCCGGGCGGAAGAAGCGTCCGTGAGCGCCTCCGCGGCATCGTTGGTCCGACGCCTGCCCCTGAAGCGGGTCCTGCAGAGCGCCGTCGCCGTCGCGCTCGTCGTCGCCGGCGTCTCGCTGCTCGACAAGATCGACGCGCGCACGCTCACCGGGCATTGGGAGACGCCGCTGCCGCCGGTGGTCCTCGGCATGATCGGCGGGCTGACGTACGGGCTGCTGGCCGTCGGCTTGGTGCTCGTGTACCGGACGAACCGCGTCATCAACTTCGCGCACGGCGAGATCGGTGCTTTCGGCGCCGCGTTCTTCGGGCTGATGGTCGTGCGCTGGCACATCCCCTACTGGGTGTCGTTCCCGCTCGGCCTCGCGGTGGGCGGCGCGATGGGGGCGGCCGCCGAGGTCGGCGTGATCCGGCGCCTCCGCAAGGCGCCGCGTCTCATGAGCGTCGTCGCCACGCTCGGTATCGGGCAGCTCGTCGTCACGTTCGCGCGATCGATCAACGCCACCGCCGGCGCCGGCTTCAACTACCCCGAGCCGTCGGGCATGCCGACATTCCGGATCGGCGGGCTGCTGGTCACCCGTGCCTACGCGGGGACGCTGTTCTTCGCGCCGTTGCTCGTGATCGCGCTCATCGTCTTCCTGCGCAAGAGCCGATACGGCCTGGCTTTGCGCGCGGCCGCGGCCGCGCCGGACACCGCGAGGATGTCCGGTGTGTTCGCGTCGCGGATGTCGTCGCTCGCATGGGCGCTGGCCGGCGCGCTGAGCGCCTTCACCGCGATCATGACCCAGCCGTCGCTCGGGTTCACCGGCGCG
>JBASRP010000439.1:0-3623 GCA_049273905.1 Actinomycetota bacterium | reverse complement strand
GGTCAGCTTCGTTCGCTCCAGCTCAGCCTTCTCAGCGTATTTTGCAAGGCGCTTGCTGAGCACGAGGCCTCGTACCCGCCGCCTGCCGTCATCTTCAACTTCAATGCTGAACTCTCGCCGTTCCCTGTCTCCCCACAGATTTAGCTCTATAGCGGGCATGGGCCCGATTGCCGGCGGGTCAACGACGGCGAGATTCTTCAATCCGCATCTCTTGTTGCCGGTGACGAGCAGACCGATGTTGGTCTCGCTTGTCGCGATCGGGTCGTTGTCTGCCGTCAAGATGACGAGCAGGCACGTGTGATTGGCCGCGCTTGCGGGAACATTCCAATTGAAGCCAATGACCTTCGGTCTCGACGTCTCCAACACCGGAACCACGACGTGAGAGCCGACCGCTTGCCAAGGAGAGCCGGGCGGTAGCGCGTTGTTGGGAAAGTTGGTCCAGAAACCGGCTGGCAACGCAGGAAGGCCGGCGGAGGCGTCAGCGAAGAACACCTTGACGGCTACGTTCTGCGCTGGGGTCATACCCCGGTTGTGGATCTGCACAAAGACGCGCACGGTGCGATTCCGCTGGGTGGTCTCGTGGATTAGCCCTGCTGCATAAACGCCGTGATCGTCGTTGAAAATCACATAGTCGACGTCGCCGAGAGCGGCTTGCTGAAATGGCGGCGAGTCAACCTTGATGTCGGTGCACTGCCACCAGTGCGTGTTAAAGCCCGGCGCGAAGGGGTCAGGAACCCCCGAGGGGGAGGGTAGTTGTCTGCCGGTGTCGACGGTGCTGTCCCTTAGATAGATCTCGGTGTCTTGCATCGATGGGTTGTCGACGTCGATCTCCCACACGCCGCGGCTCTGCATGGCGACCCGCAGCAGGCGCTGCGC
Organism: Actinomycetota bacterium; assembly: GCA_049273905.1. Classification (GTDB taxonomy): domain Bacteria; phylum Actinomycetota; class AC-67; order AC-67; family AC-67; genus JBASRP01. The sequence goes on along the minus strand of JBASRP010000439.1, from coordinate 2,747 downwards.
AGGAACGAACACCAGATCCTTGGCTAGGGCGTTGGGCAGCAGATTGTTGTAGGCGGCCCAGGTGGCACCGGCGTCCGATGAGCGGTAGACACCGACATCGGCCGCAACCCAGACCACGCTAGTGTTGTTGGGATCTAGCTCGATAGCGTTTACAGGAATCGTAGGCAGACCCGCGCTGACGTCGTTCCACGCTGTCCCGCCGTTGTCTGAGCGAAAGACGTGGCTGCCGGTCATGTTTGAGTAGGTGGCCCAAAGCCGGTTCGCGTTGCCGGGATCGACCAGCAGATCGCTGACCCATCCCGCGCGTGGCCTAGTCAGCAATTGAGGTGCTTGCCATACTCCGCCGACCAGACTGATGCGATAGACGTCGCCTTGGTTTGTGCCGACGTAGACAGTCGAGGCATCTGGGATCGCCAGCGCCGTGGCGATGCCTGATGCCAGCGCGACTTCGGTCCAGGTTGTTCCTGTGTCAGTCGAGATGAACGCGCTCGCGCCTGCTTGCACGACGACGTTGCCGTTCACTTCCATCGGTGGATAGAAAAGACTCGAGTAGCCCGCCGGAGCCGGCGGCCCGATATTGCTCCAGGATCCCCAGCTGCCGCCTGTAGTGGAGCGCTGGAGCCCCATCCGGTAGAAGCTGTGGTAGGTCGTCGACGGTGAGGCACCGTTGATGCCGCAGTCGCCGCCGTCGCCGTCCTGGACGTGGTACCAGACTTCCTCGCCTTCGAAGCGCTCGGTTCCGTTGTCCTGGGTTCCGCCGATGAGCCACGCATCGTATTGCGGGTGCTGCGCTATGTATTCGAACTCGGTGATGCACAGGCCCTTGTTAAGGGAGTCCCATGTGGTGCCGCGGTCGGGCGAGAAGTAGATTCCGCCGTCGTTGCCGACGAAAACGTGATCGGGATTTGTGGGGCTAAACGCGATCGCATGCTGGTCTGGATGGATGGACTCTCCAACTGACTTGGAGGCGATGTCCGTCCAAGTCCAGGCTCCACCTGCGAAGTCGCCCCGCCAAGCCGTGATCTCTCCCAGATAGACAACATCAGGATTGTCGGGAGCGACGCCTAGGAACCAGTCGTACCAGGATTGACTGGTATCCACGGCGGGCAGAGTCTCGGCATTGAAGGACCCGTTCGCGGTCAGCCGGCGCCACAGATGCGCCGTCCCAGTTGTTCCCGCTGCGAAGGCGTATGCGACAGCGGGGTTAGACGCAGCGTGCGCGACCTCCATTCGCTGAATGGTTGCTGGTGCGCCGGCAAGTGCGACGGCAGTCCATGTGGTGCCTCCATCGTTTGAGCTGAATAATCCGTCCGCGCATGCCGCAAAAATCTCCTGGGTCCCTCCGGGGCCGCCGGGAAGGTTGCCGAGCGAAAAGTCCCAGGTCACTTGGGCGCGACGCTGGACCCATGTCGTTCCCCCATCAGACGAGTCGTATAGTCCTCCGCTCGTCGCAGCCAGAATGTTGTTTGCGTTACTGGGGTCAACGAGAAGATCGTAGAAGCCGATCCCCGAGAACGGAGCGGTAGCCGCCAAAATCCAACTCGTCCCGCCGTCAGTCGACTTCAGCAGGCCCACTCCAAGTCTGCGGAAGAAATCGCCCTCTCCAGTCCCTGCATAGACGATCAGCGGATTCGAAGGATCGAAAGCGATCGCACCAACAGCACACGACGGTTGGGCGTCAGCACGCGGATCCCATGTCCCTCCGGCGTCCTTCGTCTCCCACACCCCGCCACTAGCTGCGCCGATAAGAACATGAGCAGCGTTGCCTGGATCCACGGCAACCGCCGAAACGCGCCCGGCGACACTCGGTCGGTTTCCTGTCCCCCCGCCATAAGTCTGTCCATGCGGAATGGCGAAAGGACCTAGAGGCCGCCAGCCTTGCGGAACCGGAACAGCTGTCGGCAGTGCCGTTTCGGTTGCTTGCATGTCACGAAAAGCCGCAAGGCACGGAGAGATCTCTTCGCCCGCGTCGCCAGCGGCACCGGGAGCTCTAGCCCGAACACTGACGACCTCATCTGACGTCGCCTCTGTTACCGCGGAGGACGGAAGTTCCCGCTCCAGCTCGAACTGACGAAGCCGGGCCAGAACCTTACTCGGCTCACGCCCGCTCGTTGGACTGGCCTCAAACTCAAAGGGCTTATCGTCCGGACCCTTCATCGCCCCACCCCCTGTACTGACAGAGACTCGATCGGTACGACTACGGTTTGTCTTCGGGTCCTTCTTCGTGATCGTGATTCTTCGGCAGCGGTTCATCGGGCCGAGGTGCGTCCACATCTGTTTCGTCGAGTCCACGTTCCTGTTCGAACTGGTGCAGCCGATCCAATGCCTTCCCGCCTTTGCGTTGCTTCTTCTTGTTGTCGTCGCGCTTCGGGCCCTTCATCTCTCAACTCCGATATCTCTACTGAGTGGGTGACTTGACGAATAGGCCAACCAACCCGGTGAGCAGGGGCGTGAAGACCTTCAACACATCCTCGGGAGCAGTTGCCGTCTTGCCGTCCAGGATCGCGGCGATGAGTGCTCCCACACTGGCCAACAGGCCCGCGACCAGCCCGCCGACGAACATCGTCCACAGCCGGTCCGTCGCCTTTTGGCCTGGCTTTCCGATAGCGGCCAACGCCTCTTGAACAACGCTCTGCGGCTGACCCTGAGTCGCCGTCATCACTTTTTCTACTGCGACGGCCTGATCCGCTGCTGTCTCTGCCATCAGCCCCCCCCCCCTTCTGAAGCCTCGCGATAACCGTCTCACC
>JBASRP010000318.1:0-9789 GCA_049273905.1 Actinomycetota bacterium | reverse complement strand
CCCCACGAACCTGGTCGGCATCGTCACGCCGGGCTCGCGCATCCCACCGACCTCCGGCTTGGCGGTCGCCTTCCGCGACGGCGCCCCCATCGGCTCCGGGCCTTTGGGCGAGCTACGCAGCCGCCTGCGGGCGTCGGGAGACCTCCCCGCGGCGGACGCGCTTCCCCGCTAGCAGCACGACTCGGTTTGGCGCCGCCGGAACGTCCGGCTGAACGATGACGCCGTGGCCCGGCCCCGACGGAGGCTAGAGCGGAAGCAGCTCGTCGCTGTAACCGGCGTCGTTCAAGACGCGAAGGACCGCGGGCGACACCGACAACGTCAGCGGCACGCCCAGGCCCCGGCAGAAGTCGCCTGTATCGACGAGGGCCGCAACGACGACCGCCTGGAACTCGGTGAGTCCCGTCAGGTCGAGCAGCACCGTCGCCCCCTCGTTCTTGCAGCTCTCCTCGACCGCTTGCCGGAGAGCCGTCATCCCATCGGCGTCGAGGATGCCGCTCCCGCCGATCATGAAATCGTGACCGCGGTTCGACACCGATATCGAGAATCCGCCGTTGGCCATCATCGTCCTCGTTTGGTGTTCCGTGAGCCCGGCGGACGGCCACGTCGCGGCCGGATGCGGGCCCCGGCCACCAGAGACTCCAAACCGTCGAGCAGATCGTTGAAACGACGCTCGAGCGCCTCGATTCGAGCCGGATCGATACCGTCGGCGGCCGGTGCCGCTGTCCCGCGTCGCAGGCCCTCGAGATCGGACGCGCTTACCAACGCTCCCCGACCGCCGCTGCCTTTCTCGCGCCGGAGCCGACCGGTCTTCTCCCAATGCCGGATCGTGTTGTAGTGGACGCCGGCGCGGCGAGCGGCTTCCCGACGCGTGAGCCAGCGGCCCGACTCCTGACGGCGTTGCTGACGCTGGCTGGTGACTCCGTGGCGCGTGGAGCGATGCCGTCCGAGCCCCATGGCGTGCTTCGCGACGAAGTCGCAATCGGGACAGCGCAGGCCTTTGGGCGCCTTGGTCGCAGGCTTCCGCCGCGCAGGGCGGCGTTTCCCGGGACGCTTGGTCCCACGCGTCGACGGCATCAGTGGTTCCCCCAAGTCGTTGTGGTGAGCTTTCAGGATACGGGATGGACCGAGGGCCCCGCTTGGCCTCTTTTCCCGCGACCTGCCCTTCTGGACAGCGTCCAGCAGCGCATCCGATGAGTGAACGTTTGGCCGAGGCCGGAGGCTCGACTCGCTTCCTACTCTGATCTCAATCGAGAGCTTCAGGGGGATGCGATGCGAACGATCTTCGGAACCATCATCCGACTGGCCACTGTGGCGGTGGTGCTCGCGGCGCTGTCCGCGGGCGGACCCGTGCCAGAGGCCCGCAGCGAGGACCGGCCGGCCGCCCCGTCCTCGCCGGCGCCGGCGAGCCCGCCGCCCACACAGGTCCCAACGGTCGCCCCGACGCCGCTGGATCCTGACCCGCGCAACCCATCCGGCGACCTGATCGAAGTCTCGATCGCGAAGCAGCGTCTGACGGCGTGGCGCGACGGCAAGGTCGTCTATCGCTTCGTCATCTCGACCGGCCGCCCCGGCTACGAGACGCCGCCCGGTCACTACAAGATCCTCGAGAAGTACGAGAACCGTTGGTCGCGCAAGTGGAGCGTGTGGATGCCCTTCGCGATGCGCTGGTACCAGGGCTACTTCATCCACCAGCTCCCGCACAAGGACGGATCGTCGTACAACATCGGCGCGTCCAAGCTCGGGAAGCCCGACAGCCACGGCTGCGTGCGTGTCAACGTCGGCAACGCCGAGACGCTCTTCCGCTGGACGAAGGTCGGCACACCGGTCTGGGTCCACTAGAAAGCCGCTCCCCCACGACGCTCGCGGGTCTCCCCCTCCCGCGAGCGTCGGCCTTTCTAGAAGGGAAGGACGACCGCGACGAGCGGCTGCTCGACGTAATAGCCGTAGCGGTCGCCGACGTTCGCCTGCATGCGCGGCAGGACGACGACCCGCTGCTCCGAGACGATCTCGGTGACGGGCAACGTCAGGTCGAGGTTGTCGGACTCCGCGATGAAGAGCAGGTGCAGGCCGTGGGCGCCGATGTCGCCTTGGAAGAAGCGCTCGTCCCCGACCTCGTCGCCGATCATCGCCGACTTCGGGTTCCCGGGATCCATCGGTTGCGCGCCGGCGACGAAGCGCTCATTGGGAATGCCGTTCTTCGGCCCCCAGCACTGGCGCGCCCGGTCGAGCGTGCTGCCGGGCAGGCGGTAGGTCGCGAGCTCGCGGCTGCTGCGTTCGCGGCGCCGGGGTCCTGGGTCGGTGCCGGTGCCGTCGTCGAAACAGGAGTCGTCGCGGTAGTACGGGATGCCGACCACGCTGTGCGCGGCGCCGCCCGGGGTGATCTCGCGAAGGAAGTTCCGCATGACGAGTGAGCCGTACGGACCGGCGATCTGCTCCCAGAAACCGGCGTTCGACGGCGGCTCGAACGTCGGGTCCGTCATGTCGATGCTCTGGTGATACTCGATCTGATCGCGGCAGAGGAGCGGCTCGTAGGTGTCCCGGTACACCTCGGTTATCCCAGAGTCGCGATCGTCGTACTGCGCGTTGCACGGGTCGTCGAGGTTCCCGAAGACCTCGTCGTTCTGCCCGTCGATCGCGACGCCGTCGTGCTTCCACGGGTTGTAGTACCGCGTCATCCGGCCGGCGTTGTAGTCCCATTGCGTGTAGATGCCGTCGATCGGCGTGATGACGTGCACGCGCAGCGCGTCGCTCCACACGAAGGAGTCACGGTAAAAAACCTCGCGTCGCACGTTGTTCGTCGCGGAGTCCGACCCCCAGGTCTCGCGGATGGTGCGGACCGGCCCGGACTTCTCGCCGAGCAGGATCGACGACCCGCCCCAGTTGGTGTCCTCCTCCTCATAGCCGCAGCACGGCGTCTCGGACGACGGGTCCTGCTGGTACGCGCGCGCCTTCCAGCGATCGATGACGTCGGGTCCGTACTTCCAGTCTCCCGCCGTGGAATTGGAGACCCGGATCTGCGTCATCAGCCAGCGACCGTCGTAGCGGAATGCATACCGCGGCGTCTTGATCCACGCCGTGTCGAGCGGGCGCCGCTGCCCGATCTGCCCCGTCTTCGTGCCGTTCGGAAGACAGTACGGACCCTTCGGCGCCGCGCCGTACCCCTCGTAGGAGCTCTCGGAGAAGACGAAGACGTTGCGCGCGTTGGCGTCGGGCGTGTACCGCACGTACCCGTTGTTCGCGCTGAACGCGGGCTTGGGACCGCCGGATCCCGCGAGCATCACGTAGGCGTAGCGGACGGCGCCGGAGTTGGTGGGGTCCGCGACAACGACCTGGTTCGCCTCGGCCACGCCCTTGGGGAGCGCGGCGCCCGAGGGCGCTTGCTCGCCGGTGTCGCGATACATGAACGCGATCTCGTCGTTGTCGTCGAGCCCGGGGATCGGGTCGGGCTCGGCGACGATGCGCTTGTTGTCGTAGTTCGGGTCCTGCCGCGGGATCGGCGTGCACGGCGCGCCCGGCGAGTTATCCGTGAAGCGATACCCCTCGCGGTTGAACGCGTACGTCGTGTATTGGTCGACGCCGGAGAAGAAGGCGAACCCCGACACGTTGTTGGAGAGGTAGCGCGTGAACTTCTCGTCCACCTGCAACGGTATCTGCACGAACGCCTTGCCGTTCCACTTGTAACCGAGCAGGCGGGACACCGGGACGCCGGTGCGGCCGGGAAGCGAACGGATCGGGATGCGCGACGCCTGGTTGCAGTTGTGGTCGCCCGGGTCGTTCGGGTCGTACGGGTTCTTTCCCGGGTCGTAGCAGTCGCTCTTCAGCGGCTCCGGCAGGTAGTCCTGGATGTGCGGCAGCGGCACGCCCTCGACGTCCTCGTCGTAGTTGGTCGGGAGCTGCGGCTCGCGGAACGAGATCTCCGGCCCCGCCGACCAGGCCGGGAACTGGGTGCCGTTGAGGACCACGGCATCGACGGAGCGATCTTGGGGCGTACCGGGCAGCGTCGGGAGCGGACCCTGCGCGACGCCGCCGATCGGAGCGAGGAGAGCTCCGAGGACGAGGGCGCAGGGCAAGAGACGGGGACGCATGGAGAAAGAAGATTTCGAGATGGAGTTGCGGGAATCCTTCCCAGCGGTCAGTGGTCGCGCTTATCTACCACCCACCCACCCGGGTTGACCCGATCGCTCCTAGATAAGGCCGCGGGCGACCAGGTCTTCGGCGATCTGGACCGCGTTCAGCGCGGCACCTTTGCGCAGGTTGTCGCACGTCGAGAAGAAGCCGAGCGCGTTCGGAGTCGCTTGATCCGCTCGGATGCGGCCAACGAGCGCCTTGTCGCCGCCGGCCGCCGCCAGCGCGGTCGGGTAGCGCGAGTTTAATGGGTCGTCGTCGAGGGTGACCCCGTCGGCCTCGTCGAGGAGGCGGCGCGCGTCGTCGACGGAGAGCGGCCGCTCGAACTCGGCCCACGCGGCCACGCCGTGCGACGCCAGGGTCGGCACGCGCACGCACGTCGAGAAGACATCGATGTCGGCGCCGAGGATCTTCCCGGTCTCCCCGCGGACCCGCCGCTCTTCGCTCGTGGTACCGGCGTCGTCGAAAGACCCGACGTGCGGGATCACGTTGAACGCGATCGGGTGCGCGAACGCGCGGCCCGGCGGAACGAGGTCGCCGACGGCGCCGCGCCGGACGGCGTCCCGCTCCGGCAAGAGCTTCTCCGTCTGCTCGTACAGATCGTCGATGCCGGCGATGCCGGCGCCCGACACGGACTGATAGCTCGCCGCGATCACGCGCGTGCACCCCGCCGCGCGGTGGAGCGGCGCCAGCGGCATCAGCAACGTGACGGCCGTGCAGTTCGGGTTGGCGACGATCCCTTTGTGATTCGCGAGCTCGTCGCCGTTGATCTCGGGGATCACGAGAGGAACGTTCGGGTCCATGCGGAACGCCGCGGACTTGTCGATCACCGTGGCGCCGGCCTTCACGCCGCGCGGGACCCACTCGGTCGCGACGGCGTCGGGCGTGTCGAAGACCGCGATGTCGATGCCGTCGAACGCGGCGTCGGAGATCTCGACGACCTCGAGCTCGGTCCCCTCGTACGCGATGCGCCGTCCGGCGCTGCGCGCGGACGCCACGAGACGCAGCGAGTCCATCGGGAACGCGCGCTCGGCCAGGATCCGCAGCATCTCGGATCCCACGGCTCCGGTCGCGCCGACGACGGCGACGTTGGGAGGCATACGGTCAGGATATCGGCTCGGGAACTAGCCCGGATGAGATTCCCGCAGGATGACCTCGTCCGAGAGGCGGAATCGGTCGTGCACCGCGCGGACCGCCTTCACGACGTCGGCCTCGCGCACCACGCACGAGATCCGGATCGACGACGTCGAGATCATCTCGATGTTGACCCCCGACTCGGATAGCGCGGCGAACATCGTCGCGGCGACGCCGGGGTGGCTGCGCATCCCCGCGCCGACGAGCGAGACCTTGCCGATCCCTTCGTCGTACGTGACGCCGGCGGCGCCAATCTCGCCGAGGACCGAGTCGACAGACTGCTTCGCGCGGAGACCGTCCTCGCGGGGGACGGTGAACGAGATGTCCGTCGTCCCGTCGGTGGAGACGTTCTGCACGATCATGTCGACGTTGATCCCGTCGTCGGCGAGCAACCGGAACACGCGCGCGGCGATACCGGGACGGTCGGGCACGTCCTGGATCGTGATCTTCCCTTCCGAGACGTCGTGGGTGACGCCCGAGATGATCGCCTTCTCCATCCGCTCGTCTTCCTCTCTGACCCAGGTTCCCGGGGTTGCGGTGAAGCTGGAACGCACGCGCAGCATCACGGTGTGGTTCCGCGCGTACTCCACCGACCGCAGCTGCAGGACGCGCGCGCCGCTGGAGGCCATCTCCAGCATCTCCTCGTACGACACGGCGTGCAACACGCGGGCGTCGGGGACGATCCGCGGGTCCGCCGTGTACACGCCGTCGACGTCGGTGTAGATCTCGCAGACCTCGGCGCCGAGGGCGGCGGCCAGCGCCACCGCCGTCGTGTCGGAACCGCCGCGTCCGAGCGTCGTGACGTCGGACGTCGTGGACACGCCCTGGAAGCCGGCGACGATGACGACCTTCCCCTGCTCGACCGCCTCCTGGATACGCGCGGTCTTGACGTCGATGATCTTCGCGCGGCCGTGCTCGGACGACGTGATGATCCCGGCCTGCGAGCCGGTGAACGAAACCGCGTCGTGGCCGAGCGAGTGGATCGCCATCGCGAGGAGGGCCATCGAGATGCGCTCGCCCGCGGTGAGGAGCATGTCGAGCTCGCGCGGCGGCGGGAGCGGCGTGATCTGCGAGGCCATGCGCAGCAGCTCGTCGGTCGTGTCGCCCATCGCGCTCACGACGACGACCATGTCGTAGCCCTCGATCTTGGTCTCGACGACGCGGCGCGCGACGGCCTTGATGCGCTCGGCCGCGCCGACGCTCGTTCCGCCGAATTTCTGGACGATCAGTGGCATCGACGCACTGTGTAGCAGCCCGCGGAGGCGCGCGCGACCGAGTTCATCCGAGGTGGTCCCGCTTGCCGCGCGGCAGGTCGAACAGCAGGCGCCCGAGGATCGCACGCGGGATCGGCACGCCGTCACGGCGGTCCTCCTCGAGGCCCTCGAGGCGGCGGATCATGATCAGACCGACGACGCCCGCCGACATCCAGACGAGCGCGTTGTTGTAGCCGAAGATGATCGCGAAGATCGGGAGAAGCGCGAAGCCCACGCTGGTGCCGAAGCCGCCCAGCTTTCCGACCGTCCCCGCGAGCGCGATGACGCCGCTGCCGACCATCGCCTTCGGCACGATCACGAGCGACACGCCGGCCGCCGTCGTGAGGCCGCGGCCGCCCGAGCGGCGGAAGTACGGCGGGTAACAATGCCCGGCGACGGCCGAGATGCCGAGCCACGCCATCGTGCCGGGATCCTCGTGCGTGATGATCCGGCAGAGCAGCGCCGGGATGAAGCCCTTGAGGATGTCGAGCCCGATCGCGAGACCGCCGAGCCCGCCCGACATCTTCCGAGCGACGAGGAAGTGCGCGTCTCCGGGCGAGTCCTGCCGGCGCATGTCGGCGATCACGTCGTGGCGACCGGCGAGACGCGCGACGAGGTAGGGAGACGGAACGGTCCCCACCCAGTAGCCGATGACCACCCAGACGATGGTCGGCATCAGGGCATACGTTCGCCGTCGAGCAACGTTCCCGAATGGTGGACGCTCTTCCGAGGCCTTGGATACAGTCTGAGCAAGTTGGAGCTTCTCACGAAACCTTCACTCCCCCCGCGGCAACGGCCCCTATTCCACCACATCGCAGACGCCGGGCCGGTCAGCTGCTCGCGCTGCTGATGGCAACCGAGCCGACTCCTCCATACACGGGCCCCGAGCGGCGGCGCAGGCCGCGCGAGGGGCATCCAGGGCCGAAGCCCATCCCAACGGGGGGCATGGCGCTCGGAGGGTTCAAAGAGGTCTTCGGGATCCGCGATTTCCGGCTGCTGTTCTGGGGACAGTCGATCTCGGCGCTGGGCGACTGGGTGGGAACGCTCGCGTTCATCGTGGCCGCGCGGGAGCTCGCGCCGGGGCAACCGGCGGCCGTCGTCGGCGTGCTGATCCTTCGTCTCGTCCCGACGTTCTTCGCGACGCCGATCGGCGGCGTGCTATCGGATCGGCTCGATCGCCAGCGCATCATGATCTGGAGCGACGTGATCCGCTTCGGCGTGATCCTGCTCACGCCGTTCGCCGCCGGGACGCCGGCGATGCCGCGGCTCTGGGCGCTGTACGTCTTCGCGTTCGTCCACGAATGCTTCTCGCTGATCTTCTTGCCGGCGCGCGACGCGAGCCTGCCGAACATCGTGGGCGCGAAGCACCTCGAGCCGGCAAACGCGCTCGTGATGGGGTCGTCCTTCGCCGGGATCCCGCTCTCGGGCCCGGCGTTCGCGTTGCTCGCCATCGCGGCGACGCACTACCCCGGCTTCCTGCCGGGGGATCGGATCCTGCGCGAGCCGTACGCGTTCGCGTTCGCATTCGACGCGCTCACGTTCCTGGTCTCGGCATTGTTCATCATGAAGCTTCGACTTCCGCCCACGCATCACGAGGGCGATGAGATCGAGCCGTTCTGGCACAGCATGCGCGACGGCGCCTCGTACATCCGGCGGTCGAAAACGCATCTCGGACTCGCGTACGCGGTGTCGCTCGGCATGTTGGGCGGCGGCGTCCTCTTCGCGCTCGGAATCGGCTACGTCCGTGAGACATTGCATGGAAACTCCGCTGCCTTCGGCTGGTTGATGGGGATCTTCGGCGCCGGGATGGTCGCCGGGTTCGTCGTGTCGCAGTTGAAGCCGGGGCGCGGCGTCACGTGGATGATCCGCGGATCCTTGGTGGCGATGGGCGGCGTGCTGATCTTCATGGCGGTCGTTCCCGAGCTGTGGATCGCGTACTTGATGGCGCTCGTGTTCGGGACCAGCTTCAGCGTGAGCCTCATCCTCGCCATGAGCCTGGTACAAGCGAACACCCCCGATGAGAAACGTGGACGCGTGATGGGGTTCGTGCACATGTTGGTGCGCGGTGCGCTCGTCTTCGGCGGGATCGCGTCGGGCGTCGTCGGGCAGGTCTTCAAGAAGGGCGTTCGGCTTCCGCTGATCGACTATCACGCGGACCGCTACCAGATCGCTCTGATCGTCGCCGGCGCATTGATCGCCGGCGGCGTCGTCGGCGTGCGGAAGGTCGAGAGCTAGAGCTCGCGCCGGCCTTCGAGCGCGCGGCCGAGCGTCACTTCGTCGGCGTACTCGAGGTCGCCGCCCACCGGCAGGCCGCTCGCGATGCGCGTCACGCGGATACCGAGAGGCTTCACCGTGTTCGCGAGGTAGATCGCCGTCGCTTCGCCCTCGACCGTCGGGTTCGTCGCGAGGATGATCTCCTTCACCTCGCCCTGGCCGATGCGCACGATCAGCTCGCGGATGTGGAGGTCGTCGGGGCCGACGTTGTCCATGGGCGAGATGTGGCCGCCGAGGACGTGGTACTTGCCGCGGAACTCTTGGGTGCGCTCGACGGCGATGATGTCGGCCGGCTCTTCGACGACGCAGATCACCGTGCCGTCGCGGCGGGCGTCGCGGCAGTAGCGGCAGCGGTCGCCCTCCGACACGTTGAAGCATTCCGCGCAGATCGCGACGCGCTCTTTGGCTGCGCGGATCGCTTCGGAGAGCGCGGCCGCTTCCTCGGCCGGCGCGCGCAAAAGGTGGAACGCGAGCCGCTGCGCCGACTTCTGGCCGATGCCGGGAAGGCGGCGGAGCGCGTCGATCAGGTCTTGGACCGGGCCCTCGAACAAGGGGTCAGCCTTCGGTCTCCTCGATGACCTCGGCACCGAACGCGCTGCTCAGGACGTCGACCGGGTCGTCGGAGGCGGGCGCCGGCGGCGCCTCCTCGGACGACGGCTCGGGTTCGACCGGCAGGTCGCCCACCGTCGTGACGATGGTCAGAGACACACCCATGACGGAGCGCACCGCTTCGGCGACCACGTTCGCGTTGTTCGCGTCGGCCAGCGAGCGCGCGTGGAAGTCGTAGCGGCACTCGAGCTGCAAGCGGCCGTCCTCGAGCGAGCGCGGACGTCCCTCGGAGAGCAGCGCGTGGAGGCTCTTGCGAACCTTCTTCACCTCTTCGAGCACGAGCGGCCAGTCGCGACGGACCTTGTCGAGGTCGACCAGATCGGCGGCGGCGGCGCGCGCGACGGGCTCTGCCGGAGGCGGCGTCTCGGGCGCCTTCTTCGTCTCCGACTTGCCC
>JBASRP010000317.1:0-1707 GCA_049273905.1 Actinomycetota bacterium | reverse complement strand
GCGTCATAGAGGAAGAGGTGCCCGGCGCCGCAGGCCTCTTCGCCGACCACGGCGCATTTCTTCGCGTTGATGGTCCCTGGGTCGGCGACGAGGTAGGCGCCGGCCGTGCCGAAGCCGAGGGAGCCGTCGGGGGTTGCGGCGCCGGTGAGCTCGCGGTGCAGTTTCAGGGCGTTGGTTTTGAAGCCGCTGAAGAGGGCCAGGCTGTCGTCCGTAGACCCCAGCCCCTTGGCGTCGGCCACCCAGAGGTTGTGGTCGATTGGCGAGGAGGAAACGCCTCTGACCGATTCGGCGGCGTAGGCGGCGACGCCGGTGGCTTCGGTGAGCGCGCCGGCGGCCTGGCCACTGAAGCCTTTGGCTGTCTCGAGCACCCCGACTCTCGGGTTGCTGCCGGTGAGCAACGAGTAGTCGCGACCCAGTTCGGGCACGTCGGTGTAGGCGAATTTGCCGGTGAAGAAGACCGTCCACGACAAGGTGGAGGGGTGCTCGACGACTTCGACGTTGCCGGCGCCGATCGTAGAGAGGGCTGCCAGCGCCGCCTGTATTTCGGAGGCTTTGGCGTTGTGGGGGAGGGAGGTGGTTTCCTGGCCTGCGAATTTGAGTTTGAAGCTGCCGCCGGTGACTTCGTTTTCAAGCACGAGGGTCTGCATCTCGTGGACGTAGGCCCAGACGCGGTCTCCTTCGGCGACGTAGAGGGCGTCGTCGAAGGGGTCGACGGCGATGCCCTTGGCTTTGGTGGAGGCGTCGACGACTTCGCGCGAGCCGTAGGTCGGGGTGCCTTCGAAGGGGTATTTGTTGGGCTTGAACTGGACGACTTCGCCTGTTGCCTTCTCGGAGACGTAGAGGACACCGGTGGTGCTCACGGCCAGGCCGCAGGGCGTGTTGTTGTCTTCGATCGAGGTGAGGAGGTTGTGGGAGGGGTCATAGACCTTGACCTTCGACTCGCCGGCGCTTGCGAGGTAGAGGTTGCCTTTGGAGTCGACGGCGGCACCGCAGGCGTGGTTGAGGCCGGTGACGTCGAGGGCTTCCCTGCGGACGTGGGCGGGGGCGGCCAGGGCCGGTGTGGCGAGGAAGAGGGTGAGGGCAAATGCGGCCAGCGCGGCTGCGGCGAAGCCGAGTCGGGTACGCGGCTTGGCGAGCATTGCCGTGCTCGGTCTTGCGGGTGCCTTCGGCGCCTTGTCTTTGCCCCTCACTTGGTGTCCCTCCTTGTTGTCCCTTGGCCCCTTCGCAGAGTACCGCAAACGTTCCTAATAACGCAATAACTCGTTCCCAGTTGCGCTCGAGGCTCGGCATGGGAAGAAACAAAGAGTCGCCCGAGGCCGCCGTCAAGCGGCCAGCAGGGCTCCAAGAACGAGGAGAGACCTCAAGTGAGACGCCACGCAATGGCATCTTCAGGAACGAATCCACGTAAATCCAGCGGCCGGGACGGCATGCCCTCTGGCCGCCTCTACCTCGCCGTCCTAGTCGCCGCCGTGGCGGCTTTCTTCGTGGTGCCGTTTGCTCACGCGGGAGCGGCGTCGGTTGTCAAACTGAAAACGTGGGCAATGAACCCCTTGGCCCGGAAGTCCTTGGCCCAGAAGTGGGCTACTTGAATTCAGCTTCGACCGTCTTGTTGGCGTCGGTCGGAATAAAGCAGGGCGTTGTCGTGCCCGTGCAGGTGCCGGCGCTACCGCCGGAGACGCTCCAGCCGGTGAACGTGTAACCGATCGC
>JBASRP010000307.1:0-3307 GCA_049273905.1 Actinomycetota bacterium | reverse complement strand
AGCGCCTGCTGCACGCCCTCGCCCGACACGTCGCGCGTGATCGACGGGTTCTCGGCCTTGCGGGCGATCTTGTCGATCTCGTCGATGTAGATGATCCCCGTCTCGGCCTTCTTGACGTCGTAGTCGGCCGCCTGGATCAGCTTGAGGAGGATGTTCTCGACGTCCTCGCCGACGTAGCCGGCCTCGGTCAGCGCCGTGGCATCCGCGATGGCGAACGGAACGTTGAGCATCCGCGCGAGCGTCTGCGCGAGGAGCGTCTTGCCGCAGCCGGTCGGCCCGAGCAGAAGGATGTTCGACTTCTGGAGCTCGACCTCGTTGTCGTGGTACGCGCCGACCTGGATCCGCTTGTAGTGGTTGTAGACGGCGACCGAGAGGATCTTCTTCGCCATCTCCTGACCGATGACGTAATCGTTCAGGAACTCGTAGATGTCCTTCGGCTTGGGGAGCTCTTCGAGCTTGAGTTCCGTCGTTTCCGAAAGTTCTTCTTCGATGATCTCGTTACAGAGATCGATGCACTCGTCGCAGATGTAGACGCCGGGACCGGCGATCAGTTTCTTGACCTGTTTCTGCGATTTCCCGCAGAAGGAACACTTCAGCAGGTCGCCGCCGTCTCCGAATTTAGCCACCCCGGCTCCTGTGTTTTTGTTTGTTATCCCGCCACGGCTGCGGCCGCCATCTGCCGCGCTTCCCGCGTTGTGATTATCTCGTCAACGATACCATAGGCCTTCGCTTCATCCGCGGTCATGATGAAGTCTCTATCTGTGTCTTTCGAAACTTTCTCCAACGTCTGGCCCGTGTGCTGCGCGAGCAGCTCGTCGAGCAGCCGGCGGTAGCGAAGGATCTCTCTCGCTTGGATCTCGATGTCGACCGCCTGGCCGCCCGCCTGGCCGTGCGGCTGGTGGATCAGGATGCGCGAGTGCGGCAGCGCGTACCGTTTCCCCTTGTTCCCCGCAGCGAGCAGGACGGCGGCGGCGCTCGCGGCCTGGCCCATGCACAGGGTCGAGACGTCCGGCTTGATGTACTGCATCGTGTCGTAGATCGCGAAGAGCGCCGTGATCGATCCACCGGGCGAATTGATGTAGATGCTGATGTCCTTCGACGGATCCTCGGCCTCGAGGTGGATCAGCTGGGCCATGATGAGGTTCGCGACGGTGTCGTCGACCTCGGTCCCGAGGAAGACGATGCGCTCCTTCAGCAGGCGCGAGTAGATGTCGAAGCTGCGCTCGCCGCGGTTCGTCTGCTCGACGACGATCGGAACCATGTAGTTCTTCATGTGGTCGCTCCTTGTTGTGTCTCTTGGGACCCCGTCGTGGCTTCGTCTTTGATGTCGGCGCGTTCGACGATCAGGTCAAGCGCCTTGCGTCTGATGATATCAGCGGCCAGGGCCCCCATCCGGCCACCTGATTCGAGCTGATCACGCAGCTCTTTGTCTTCCTTTCCGAGCGCTTTGGCGTGTTCGGAAAGTTCGGCGGCGACCTCATCGTCCGATGCGCCGAATCCTTCCTGTTTCCCGACCTCCTCGAGGATCAGCTGCGCCGAGACGTTGCGCTCGGCTTGGGCGCGGATGTCGGCCTCGATCTGCTCCTCGGTCTGGCCGGTGCGCTCGAGGTACTGCTGGATCGTGACGCCGCCGCGCCGCAGCTGGTCCGCGAATCGCGACAGCCGGTAGCTCATCTCTTCGTTCAGGAGCGCGTCGGGGACGACGAGCGCGGTCTCGGAGACGACCTTCTCGAGGACTCGGTTGCGCGTCTCGGCCTCGGACGTGATGCGCTTCACCTCGCCGATCTTCTCGCGGAGGTCGGCGCGCAATTCGTCCAAGGTGTCGAACTCGGACGCGGTTTTCGCGAACTCGTCGTCGAGCACCGGCAGGTTCTTCTGGCGAACCTCCTTCACGAGAACCTGGAACGAGATCTCCTTGCCGCCGAATTCCCCGGGGTACGTCTCCGGCAATGTCGCGTTGAACTTCAAGATGTCGCCTTGGCGCGAGCCGTCGAGCTCCTGATCGAGCTCGGGAACGAAGCGCCCCGTGCCGATCTCGTACAGCAGGTCGGTCGCCGACGCTTCGTCGATCTTGGTGTCGTGCTGGTACCCGTTGAGATCGATCAGCGCGAAGTCGCCGCGACGGCCGGGCCGCGCGACTGTCTCCAGCGTGGCGAACCGCTCGCGCAGCCGTTCCATCTGATCGTTCAGCTCTTCGTCGGTCACGGCGGCGGGCGGGCGTTCGATGCTTATCGCCGAGAAGTCCGGCAGCGTGATCTCCGGCTTCACCTCGACGACGGCGTCGAACGTGAAACCTTCCTTCTCGTCGTAGGAGGTGACCTCGATCTCGGGCAGCGTTATCGGTTGCACGTCGCTGCCGGTCATCGCCTCGCGGAAGAGCTCGGGGACGGCTTCCCGGATCGCGGCGTCTTTGATCTCGTCGGCACCGAGCCGCGCCTCGATCACCTGACGCGGGACGTGCCCCTTCCGGAAGCCGGGGATCTTCACCTCGCTGCCGAGGCGTTTCACGGCGCGCTCGATCGCAGGGGCGAGCTCCTCGGACGTCGCCTCGACGGTGATGCGGACCTTGGTCGGTCCTTCTTGGTTGACGGTGGATTTCATGAAGAGGGGCCGATGATAGCGCGGTGGGAAGTGCCACAGAGCCGCTTCGGCCTGCGAGTATCCTTCGAGGGCCCGACCGGTGCCTGGCCGGTGCCGGGCTCGTTGCACGGGGCGTAGCGCAGCTTGGTTAGCGCGCCTGCTTTGGGAGCAGGAGGTCGGCGGTTCGAATCCGCCCGCCCCGACAAGGCATCTTCCCGTTCTCGCGCTCGGCAGACCCCGGAACGCCCTTCCAGGGGGCAAAGATCGCTAGGTGAATTTCCATTCGGGACAGGTTTGCTTGAGTACGTGTCGGGTAGTAGCCCGGGTGCTTCCGTCGCCCCCGAGGCGGGAGCGCATCCCCCGCTGGGGTGGGCCCCTCTGCCCACCCCAGTCCCCTTTCCCGGGGTTGTTCATCCGCAGATCACGAGGTGGGAAGGGGTGGTGGGACGCGATGCTACGATGCGCCGGCCAGCGCGGGCGTAGCTCAATGGTAGAGCTCGAGCCTTCCAAGCTCGTGATGAGGGTTCGATTCCCTTCGCCCGCTCGAGGTTGCCTCGTTCGCCACCGGACCCTGTTAGAGTTACACCGCTGTAATTCCCCGAAGGGGCTTGGCTGCTATGCATAGAGTTCTGGCCGTTCTCATCGCGTTGCTCCTCGGAGCGGGCGTCGTGACCGCCGTGGTGAAGGGCGACGACGACACCGTGCCGGTCGTCGAGCCGACGACCTC
>JBASRP010000304.1:0-1703 GCA_049273905.1 Actinomycetota bacterium | reverse complement strand
TTGCTGACCTCACGCAGTGCGTTCATCCCCTCATTTCCCATGCGGCAGGAGGATATCACAAGTGTATTTTGGGGGTCTGACCAGGGAAAACAGCCCAGCAGGGCCTATTTCTCGGGGTCGGTCTCTTCCGGGGCGAGCTCGTCCGCTTCGAGGCTTCCGGCGAGGCGTTTCCGGCCCCGCTCGACGGCCTGCAGGGTCTTCTGGAGGACGACCTCGAAGTTTGCGAGCTTGCCCTCCACGTAGGCCTCGGCCTCCGCCCGGATCCGCTTCGCGGTGGACTCGGCTTCTGCCACGAGCCGGTCGGCCTCGCGCGCGGCGGCCTGGACGATCTCGGTCTTGGAGAGCAGCCGCTCGCGCTCCTGCCGGGCGCGCTCGAGGACGCGCTGGGCCTCGTGGCCGGCGCGCTCGAGCACCTCCTGGCCGTCGGCCAGGATCGACCGGGCGCGGGTGATCTCCGATGGCAGCGACGCGCGGAGCTGGTCGACGATCTCGAGGACCTCCTGCCGGTTCACGAGCGCGGAGGAGGACAGCGGCATCGACCGCGCGTCGCGGATCAGCTCCGAGAGCCGCTCGATGAGGCTGTCCGGGCCCGACGGGGTGGGTGGGGGGCCGGCGGCGTCGGGAGAGTTTGGCTTCTGGGGTTCGGTCGTGATCGGCTCGCTCGAGCGGATGATCACCGGGCCCGACGATGCGGGGGCCGCTTCTTCAGGCTTCGCCACCGGTGCGCTCCTTGAGTCGACGGACGACCTCGGCCGGCACGAGCCCGTCGACGGAGCCGCCGAAGCGGGCGACCTCCTTGACGATGCTCGAGGACAGGAAGCTGTAGGACGGGTTCGCGACCATGAACAGCGTGTCGACGCCGGCGAGTCGCAGGTTCATCTGGGCCATCTGCAGCTCGTACTCGAAGTCGCTGACGGCGCGCAGACCTTTCACGACGAGCCGCGACTTGCGGCGCAGGCAGTAGTCGACGAGCAGACCGTCGAACGAGTCGACCTCGACGCTCTTCATCGAGGACACGGCCTCCTTCACGATCGCGACGCGCTCCTCGAGATTGAAGAGCGGGGTCTTGCCCGGGTTCTGGGACACGGCCACGACGAGCGTCGAGAACTGTTCGGCGGCCCGCTCGATGATGTCGAGATGGCCGTTCGTGATGGGATCGAAGGTCCCAGGGTAGACCGCTATGTCAGGCATCGTCGTCGCGCACCGCCACCGTTATCTGCGTCCGGCCGAAGCGTCGCACCCGTGTCTGGCGGAAACCCGGCGGCACGTCCAATGTCCCCGCGGCGGATTCCACGACGACCGTTCCCCCCGTCCGGATCCAACCTCCGGAACCGAGTTTCCCCAGGATACGGGCCACAAATCCTATTCCGCGCGCGTAAGGGGGGTCAAGAAAAGCCAGGTCGAAGGGCTCGCCGGCCTTGCGGGTGACCCAGCGTTCGGCGTCGGCGCGCCGCACGACGCCCTTGGGGCGCAAACCCGTCGCGAGGAGGTTCTGAAGGATCTGCGAACACGCCTCGCGACTCGATTCGACGAAGACCGCCTCGCGAGCGCCGCGCGAGAGCGCTTCTATCCCGAGCGCGCCGCTGCCCGCGAAGAGGTCGAGCACGCGCGTCCCGTCGATGTGCGGCCCAAGGATGTCGAAGATCGCCTTGCGAACCTGATCGGCCGTGGGCCGGGTGTCCGCGCCGCGGAGCGTCCGGAGC
>JBASRP010000285.1:0-1789 GCA_049273905.1 Actinomycetota bacterium | reverse complement strand
GAGCTTACCCATCTCTCGCAGCCGGTTCTCAACGCTGGCGATCTCGGAAGCTAAGCTCTGTGATTTGTCGGCGGCCTGTTTCTCCACTGCCTCATTCATTTTTCCAAACACCGAGACGAGATCGGTCGCCACGTCTTTGGCTAATTGGGGATTTGTGTGGCGATAAGAAATGGTGAGGCGCTCCGGAAAGTCGGAGCGATAGGTGGTATCGACCTTCAGATCCTGGCGCATTTGGTTGAGAGCGGCATCAATATTCCCTCGATTGTTGTAGGGATCGTATTTATCGACGACCGGCTCTAAGAACGCTCGGCTTGTAAGTCGCTCAGTGGTCGCCGCCACCCGGGCGTTGACCGCTTGTCTATCGCTCACCGTTCCGGATGTGACTACGGTCGCGCGAGATTCGTAGACATTTGGAAGGCGCTCGATTACAAGAAATGTTGAGATCAACATTCCCGTAAACAATAAAAAAATGAGCAGCTTCCTTCGCCAAATGATCTGCAGGTATTCTGTAAAGGTTCTGGATCTGAAGCTTGCCATGAAAACACCTCCTAGAGCGGACGCACGTTTAGCATTGCGGGTTTTACGGTTTTGCTGATGCCCTTCTATCGACGTGAGCGTTTAGTTTTCTCGAAAGTACGAGTTTGATCGCAGTACCTAGGGAAAACAGAGTCGATCCCAGCAACAGCAACCAGAGCGGTTCAAAACGGGGAGAGGAAGACGAAGAAGGATGGTTGTCTTGCGACCGTGCGAGACTCCGCGGATTTTGGTTGGTTGAGGCGCTTACAAGCTTGCCCGACGGATCGGGTGAGTCGCTCGCTTGAACGCTCGCACTCTCTACTCCAATGAAGCACGTTCCCGCGAATAAGAATGCTGACAAAACTAAATTGGCTATGAATCTCATTACGACGCAGCTCTCCTAGTCCGCCAGACAACTGGCCAGGAATACATTTAGGTTAGCGCCCAGTGAACTTAGAATTCAGATCTCAGCGGGGACACAGCTGTAGAGCCACCCTTCTGGGGATGAGCAGTGAGCTGACGCCGTGCTGCTGTGCAACGAGGTTTGTCCGTTGATCGCTGGTAACCCCACGTTTCGCTCCTCATGTTTGTACTACAATCGCAACGATGGTTCGCTTGCAAAAAAAACCGGCCAGCAGGTAAGGCTTGGCACCTGGAAACGTTGTGCCTTAGGAGTTTGCGTTAATGCCGCGGATTTGAGTCGGATGCGCGGGCGTGTAGCCGAATCTGAGCACCGCCGACTTTTTGAATCGGGTGTTGTGCTAGTTGGTGGATAAGGAGATGTGCCGACCCTTAGGAAACTCTTGAGATCGGAACATTACCCTACGCTTACCGGTGTTCTATCTCAGTCTCTTTTGAATTGAAAAGTTACTGTTGCTTACGTCCTCGACATACGTTCCGCCAGCGGTAGACAACCGGATCTTGATTCGCGCAGAGTTCGTTGGGGACTTCGGCACTCGCCAACTGACTTGACGAAGCGTAATCGGTACTCGCTCGGCTACAACAGTCCATGTTGAGCCGCCGTTCAGCGACAGATAGACATCCTGCTGGGTGGGAGCGGGTCCGCTCACCGACCAGGTGATAACGCATGTAGAATCAAATTGCAGAACTTCCCCTCCGTTAGGATAGAGCAATGTCACCGTCGGATTTGGAACATTAACCGTTATCGTAACCGGCGAGCTGGCGGTGGCTCCCGAATTGTCAGTGACCGTAACGGTAGCCACGAAGACTCCTGGGCTTTGATAGACATGGGATACGGACGCTGATGTTGATG
>JBASRP010000278.1:0-5539 GCA_049273905.1 Actinomycetota bacterium | reverse complement strand
GCGTGATGCGCCGCGCGTCGATCCCGTGCGCCCGCGCGACGACCGCGTGGGACAGCTCGTGGGCCAGGATGAAGACGTAGAAGAGCAACGCGATCGCGATCGACAGCAACGGAGTCCAGCCGCTGTTGTCGCCGACGACGTCGGGCACGAGCTCGGTGCGGACGATGAGCGCGAGGATGACGAAGATGATGAACCAGCTCGGGTGCACCGCGATCTCGATCGGTCCGAGGCGGAACAGCACGATGCCGCGTCCGGGGATCCGGGGGCCGGCCATGGACCGCATCGTACCGTTCGCCGGGGGCCGCTGAACCGGCGAGCCCGGGCCGGTAGGATGCACGCTGTGGCGATCACGCGAACCCTCACGGCGCTCAAGGAATGGGCGCTCGTCTGCGCGCAACTGCTCGATGGCCGGCAGGCCATCATGCTGCGCAAAGGTGGCATCGACGAGAAGGGCTTCTGGGTCGACGCCGAGGAGTTCCTCCTCTATCCCACGTACTTCCACCAGATGGCCGAGAAGGTCCGGCCGGAGTTCGCGGACGAAACCGCGGCCCTCCTGGCCGCGCCGCCGCCCGAGGGCGTCCTATGGATGAGCGGCGTCGCGCGCGTCGTCGAGCACATCGAGGTGGCGCGTCCCGAAGGGATGTCGTCGCTCGAGGACCTGCACCCGTACAACGATGAGCAGGTCGCGTTGCGGCTCGAGTTCCGTCCGAAGAATCCGCTCGTCATCCTGGTCGTCGAGGTACGCCCGACGCTCGAGCCCATCGAGATCCCGGTGCTCGAGTCGTACGGCGGCTGCGTGTCATGGGTGGACGTGGGCGTGCAACGGCCGGCGCTCGGCGATCCAGTTCTCGACGAAGGGACGTTGCGCGCGATGGCGGACCGGGTGCGACACGTGGTCGGCTAGTCTTTGCTTGACCCAATGCTGTAAGTAAGTACATACTTACTTCGTGGCGACGAAAGACGCTATCGTCCGCGCTGCGATGCGCCTCTTCGCGCAACAGGGATACGCCCGGACGAGCATCGCTCAGATCGAGAAGACGGTTGGCCTGCGTCCTGGTTCGGGCGGGCTTTACCGCCACTTCGCCTCGAAGGAAGCGATCCTCGAGGCGGGGATCGCTTCGGCGCTCTCCGCATCCGACGAGGCCCGGGCCGCCGTCGACCGGCTGCCACGTGACGATCAGCGTGGAGCGCTCAAGCTGGTCGCGAAAGCTTCGTTGCGGCTCCTCGATCGGGATCGCGATCTGACCGCCATCCTTTTCAAAGATCTGGATCAGTTCCCGTCGTTACGAGACGAGGTGAGGGAGCGCTGGATCCAATCCAGCTACGACACTATGGCGGCCATCCTTCGGCATACGGGAAGCGCGTCGGGTGACTACGAAGCCCATGCCGCGGTCGCTCTGGGATCACTCGTCCTATATCACGTACTCCAGGTCGTCCTCGGGGAGCCCCCGGGTCGCATATCTGAGCGCAGGTTTCTCGCGGCTTGGCTGGATCGGTTCGCGCCCGCCAAATCCGGAGGCAGATCGAATAGCACTCGCCGAAAAGCGTTGAGCAGGCGATGACCTCGACCCGCACGGATGTAGGACGTCCGGTGATCCCCGGGATCCGTGGACTCTGGGGCGACATGTCCCGCCTTGTTACCGATGCCGTCCGCACGGTCTCACTCGATGACCCCGGCTTGTTCGGGCCGCATAGCGTGGCCTGGCGCCTCCATCGTGACCCGGCGTCTGGCATCGGTGGCCTGCGCTCCCTCCTGCTCGACGCTCTGAATCCCTGCGTGATCTACGCAGCCGAGCAGTCGGGCGCGTTCGTGCGCGATCCCTGGGGCCGCGCACTGAGTTCGACCAATTACATCTTCCAGGTGACCTTCAGCGGGACACACGCCGCGCGGAGAGCTGGCGTCCGCGTTCGCGCGATCCATAGCGCGATCGAGGAAGTCGAGCCGGCGAGCGGCCGGCGCTTCCGTGCCGACGATCCCGATCTGCTGCTCTGGGTGCATTGCGTCACGACGGATTCGAACCTCGCCGCGTACGAGGCGTACGCGCATGCTCTCACACCCGACGATCGAGATCGTTACGTGCACGAGATGGTCCGGGCCGCTGAACTCGTCGGACTCGATCCAGCGATCGTCCCGCGGACGGCGGCGGAGCTCCGCGCGTGCATCGACGAGACGCGAGGGATCGCCGCGACCTCCCTCGCTCAGGACCTCCTCGACGACATGGTGCAGGCGCGGGTGCCGCTCACCGCGAGGCCCTTGTGGGCGCAGTACGTCATCGGCGCTATCGGGCTGCTCCCCGACCGCTTCCGAGATATGTATCGCGTTCCGTCCTGGGTCCCGCGGGGCCGGGCGACGCGGCGGGCCATCCGAGCATCACTCCGGGCTCTTAACGTCTCCATGCTCGTCATACCGGCGGTACGAAGAGGTCGCCGTCACCTGCGGTCGATCGAGGAGGCCTCGTCGCATCCCAAAGCGGCGAGCGGGATCGGTTGAGCTATCGCCCGGGCCCCAGGCCGAGGATGACTTCGCGCACCATCTCCGCGGCAACGACGGTCGAAACCCCGCTCGTGTCGAGCGGCGGCGCTACCTCGCAGATGTCGACGGCGACGATGTTCAGATCGCGTAGCGCGAGGATCGCGGCGCGCAGCTCCTTGTAGGTCGCGCCGCCGGGCTCCGGCGTTCCGGTGCCCGGCAGGATCGACGGGTCGAGGACGTCGAGGTCGAGTGAGAGGTGCACCGGACGCGATCCGATCTCGGCGCGCGCCGCCTTGGGGATATCGAGGTCCGGCGACCATGCGGTCAGCATGGAGTCGGCGTCCGCGAACTCGAAGCGCGCCCCCGAGCGGATCCCGAGCGCCACCGTCGGACCGTGCTTCGCCATGTGGCGGGTGCCGCAGGCGTGCGAGTACTCACTCCCGTCGTACTCGGGCCGCATGTCGAGGTGCGCGTCGAAGACGACGTGCGCGAGATCGTCGAAGACCCGGCGCGAGCCCGCCGTCGTGCCGATCGAGATGCTGTGGTCGCCGCCGAGGGACACGAGGAAGCGGCCGGCCCGGACGTGGACCTCGACGGCCGCTGCGATGTGATCCATGACGGCGTCGGGGGGGAGGTCGGCGACGTCGAGGTCCCCCGCGTCGGCGTAGGCGACGTCCTCGAGATCACGACGGAGCGTCGGGGAGTACTCCTCGATCGATTGCGACGCGGCGCGGATCTCGTCGGGCGCGGCGCGCGCGCCCTTCCGGTACGAGGTTCCTCCGTCGTACGGCAGCCCGAGGATCACCGCTCGCGCGTTCGCAACGTCGCGGGTGGCTTCGAGGAACGCGCCGTCGCTCATGATCCGAAGGGGTTCCGGCCGTCGCCGGTGATCGCGTCGCGCACGATGCCGGGGATCGCGAAGGCGCCCGTGTGGACCTCGGGCGTCCAGTACCGGGTCTCGATCTTGCGGTCGGTGGCGCGCCCGGCCGCCGCGTCCGGATCGACCTCCAGCCGCTCGCCGCACAGCATGAACGCCCACGCCACGCCGGGATACGTGGTGACGTGCCCGAGGTACGGCCGCACGTCGCCGAAGGCCACGCGTGCGTTCGTCACGGCCATGCGCACTTCGTCCTGGAAGTAGATCGGCGAGCCGACCTGCGCCACGTACACGCCGCCCGGATTCAGCCGCTCAAGGCAGCGCTTGTAGAACGGCGTCTCGAACAGCACCACGCCGGGCCCGACGGGATCCGACGAGTCGACGATGATCGCGTCGAACGCCTCGCCGTCCGCGTGGACGTACGCGTTGCCGTCGTCGAACAGCACGGTCGCGCGGGGGTCGTCCCAGCAGTCGCCGCCGATCGACGGCATGTACTCGCGGCTGAGCACAGTCACTCGTTCGTCGATCTCAACCATCACGGCCTCGGTCACCGTCGGATGCTCGAGGACACGCCGCAGCGTCCCGCCGTCTCCCCCGCCGATCACCAGCACGCGCCGCGGCTCCGGATGGCAGAGCAGCGGAACGTGAACCAGCATCTCGTGGTAGAGGAACTCATCGCGCTCGGACGTCTGTACGGCGCCGTCAAGCACGAGCGTCCGCCCGAAGGTCGGATGCTCGTAGATGTCGATGTGCTGGAACGCGGAGTCCTCGGCGTGCACGAACTCACCCTCATAGACGAACTCGACGCCGGGTGCCGGCGATTCGCTGAACCGGGTCACGGGGAAGACCGCGGGACTAGGCCGTCAGGCCGCGCTTGACCTCGACGATCTGGATGCGGCCGGGCGAGAAGTACTTCTTGAGCGTCTCGATGCCGGCGTCCGCGTCCATGTCCTTCGAGCACGTGAAGAGGTCGACCGCGGCGTAGCCGAACTCCGGCCACGTGTGGATCGTGAGGTGCGATTCGGCGATGATCGCCACGCCCGAACAGGCTCCGTTCGGGAACTCGACGATCTTCGTATCGAGAAGGGTGCCGCCGGAGCGGCGAACCGTTTCGACCAACGCCTCTTCTACGAGCGGCGGGTTGTCCAGATTGCTGGCTTCCCACAGCTCGACGAGGAAATGGCGACCCAAAGCGTTCATCCTCCGATCACCCCCTCCACAACACCGCGGCCGCAACCGCGCTACCGATCTTCTCAACGTGATGTTCTGCCGTTGCGAAATGAAGCTCGTAGGGTTCGAGTCCGCGCACGCGCATGCCCTCTTCGACCATCTTGCGGACGCGGTCTTCGATCTGCTCGCCGCTCCACGGGCCGTGGGCTTCCATCAGCACGCCGCCCTTGGGCGTGACGCCGACGCCGATGCACGACGAGATCATCTCGCCGGGGGTCTCGGAGACCATCTTGGCGTAGACGGTGGGCGTCAGCGTTCCGGTGGGGATCTGCGGGAGCGATGAGAGCGAAGCGCCCTCGGGGAAGATGCTCGTGACCGCGATGAGGTTGAGGTGTCCGATACCGGCTTTCAGAAGAGCGTTGTCGAACGCCGTTAGTTCGGAGTCGCCTTCTGCGGCTCCCCAGACGAGGCAAACCTTCGTCGGGCGCTCGTACAATCCACTCTCCCTTTAAGAACCACCCCGCTCGTGCGGGTCCGCCGGATATGCCCTAGCAGCACGGCGCACGGCCCGTCATGGAGCCGTGCGACCGGCAATTCTTACAACCTTGGGCCCCCCGATGCAACTACCTTTCCGAGGAACTTCCATCGCGTTCACCTAGGCCTTACCCAGCAGACTCCGCTGCTACCATCCGCGCGGATCAGGTGAAAGTCCAGGGAACGAAAACCGATCTCCTTCGCGGCGGGATCCTCGCCGCTCTCTTGCTGGCGACCGCCGCCGTCCCGTCCGTCGATCTCGTCCGCCTCGCTCCGGCCGCGGCGGCTCCGGTGAGACAGGCGACCGAGGCGGCGCAGCCGCTCGTCTTCGTCGAACATCCGACGCGGCCGCCCCTCGACATCCGTTGGGCGCAGGCGCTCTCGCTCGTGACCGGCGAGCTCACCGACTGGCGAACGCTCGACGGTCGTTCGCTGCGGGTGCACCTCGTGCTCGGGCCGGCCGCCGCCGCGCGCGCGACGGGGAT
>JBASRP010000274.1:0-1633 GCA_049273905.1 Actinomycetota bacterium | reverse complement strand
CGAATCATCTTGCACAATCTCGGTCTCCCGTACTCATTGGAGGGTGACTTCAACGAAGCGCTTCATTGGTTGAGCCAGATGATCGACGGCCGCGGCGGCAACGCGACCGGCGAATTCGAGAAAGGCGATTCGGTGCCCTTTCCGCAAGAGGCGATCGCGCACCTGAACATAGCCCGCCTCAAGATCGTGCAGGGTAAACTTGACGAAGCCGAATCACATCTCGGGCTGGCGCTCGACCGATGCCAACTCTTCAACCTCAGGTCGGCGGCGGCGGAGACCCTCGAAGCATTCGGTAATCTGTATCGCGAACGCGGCGATTACAACCGCGCGCTCGAATTCTACGATGAAGCCGCTCGCGCCTACCGCGATGCAGGAGTCTTGTTGACCGAGCGTGAGCTTCTGGATGAGAAGGCCGCGCTGTATCTCCGGATGGGCGACCTCAGCGCCGCGAAGCGAGAGGCCGACGAATACTTCAGCGCGCGCGCGAATGGTTCGCCGTCCGATCGCGCCAGCGCCCTCATCACCCGCGGCCGGATTCAGATGGCTGCCGGAAGCCCGGCCGAAGCGGAGGCCTCGCTGGTGGAAGCCGCCAGGCTTGCCGGCACGAATCGGCTTCGCTATGACGAAGCCCGCGCTACGCTTTCGCTTGCTCAGTTGTTGTGGGACGCCGAGAAAAGAGACGAATCGCTCTCGCAACTTGGCCGCGCGGTCGAGCTGGCGGTGCGGTATGACTACTCCTACCTTCTTTCGGCCAGGATGGCGGTCTCCCCGGGCTTATTCAGGGCCGCGATCCGCGCGGGGATAGCGGCTGACTATTTGACGAAGATTGTCCCCGCCGAAGCGATCGAGATTGCCGTGGCTGTTGGAGCGAGCGCGGCCGGCTCCGCGGCTATCGTCCAGACTGTCATCGAGCGGCCGGCTTACGATCTGGCCGTCGATATGCTGGGGCCGGTAGAAGTTTTTCGGGATCCGTCTGGAATGGAGAAAGAGGCGTGGCGCCTTTCGAAGTCGCTTCACATCCTCTGCTGTCTTTGTTCGCGCCGAAATCACCGCGTGCCTAAAGAGACGCTTGTCGATTTGTTCTGGTCAGACGCGGACGAGGAGACGGTAGCAAAGAACTTCCACCCGACGATCTCGCATTTGAGAAAGGCGCTCAACAGCGGGCAAGTGGTGAGAAAGGACTTCGTGTTGTATCGCGAGGGAGCTTATCTGCTGAACCCGCAGTACAGGTACCGGCTCGACACCGAGGAGTTCGAGCGGCTTCTGGCGGACGCGCGTGAAGCCCGTCGCAGCGGCGCCTCTGATTCATCAGCTCGCCTGCTTGCGGAGGCCATCAAGCTGTATCGCGGGGATTTTCTTGAAGAGTTTTATTACAACTGGATCGAAGAGCATCAGAGCTACTATCGCGATCTGTACCTCGAAGCTTTAAAGGAGCTGATCACCTATCACAGCGAGCCGGGCGATCATGAGCTTGTGGTTCGATACGGACAGATGTTTCTTGCGCGCGACCCGTATCAAGAGGACGTTCACTGTCACGTGATGGAAGCCTACGTACAATCGGGAAATCGGGCGGCGGCGATTGAGCAGTTCGACGGTTTGCGAAAGATGCTCCGCCGCGAGCTTGGCGTTGATC
>JBASRP010000271.1:0-1638 GCA_049273905.1 Actinomycetota bacterium | reverse complement strand
TTGGCCTCGATCGTGACCTCCGCATCGTCGTCGACCACGAAGCCCGCGCGCATCCCGTCGAGGAGCCGCGTCATCAGGGCCGGCGCGAGGAGCGACGGCGTCCCGCCGCCGACGAAGATCGTCCCCGCCCGCCGCCCGGACGCCAGCGAGGCCCAGGCGTCCGCCTCGCGCAGCAGCGCGTCGATGTATTCCGGGGCGGTGTCCTCGATCCCGACGTAGGTGTTGAAGTCGCAGTAGGGACAGCGCGAGATGCAGAACGGGATGTGGACGTAGATCCCGAACGCCGGCGCCAGATGCGCAACGTCGGCGCGTGGCTCGACGGCTGACCTCGACGCGACCGTCACTTGTCCTTCTTCCCTTCGATCTTGGGCTCGTCGTTCCCGACCTGGAGCGCGGCGATGAAGGCTTCCTGCGGGATCTCCACGGAGCCGATCTGCTTCATGCGCCTCTTACCGGCCTTCTGCTTCTCGAGCAGCTTCCGTTTGCGCGTGATGTCGCCGCCGTAGCACTTGGCGAGCACGTCCTTGCGCTTCGCCTTGATCGTCTCGCGCGAGATGATGCGGCTCCCGATCGCCGCCTGGACCGGCACGTCGAACATCTGGCGCGGGATCAGCTGGCGGAGCTTCTCGACGATCGCGCGACCGTAGGTGTACGCGCGCTCGCGATGGACGATCGCGCTGAACGCGTCGACCGGATCGCTGTGGAGAAGGATGTCGACGCGCACGAGCTCGGCCGGCTGGTAGCCGATGTGTTCGTAGTCGAGCGACGCGTAGCCGCGCGTACGCGCCTTCAGCTGGTCGAAGAAATCGAAGATGATCTCGGCGAGCGGCAGCCGGTAGCGCAGCTCGACGCGGTCGGACGACAGGTAGTTCATCCCGTCGAGGATCCCGCGGCGGCCCTGGCACAGCTCCATCAGCGTGCCGACGTAGTCGTTCGGCGTGAGGATCAGCGCGGAGACCATTGGCTCCTCGATCTTCTCGATGTGCGAGGGATCCGGCAGCTCCGAGGGGTTGCGGACGGTGATGATCTCCCCGTCGGTCAGCGTCACGCGGTAGGCGACGTTCGGCGACGTGGTCACGAGCTCGAGCGAGAACTCGCGCTCCAGTCGCTCGCGCGCGATGTCCATGTGCAGCAGTCCGAGGAAGCCGCAACGGAACCCGAACCCGAGCGCCTTCGACGTCTCCGGCTCGTAGACCAGGGCGGCGTCGTTCAGCGAGAGCTTCTCGAGCGCGTCGCGCAGCGCGGGGTAGTCGTCCCCCTGCACCGGATACAGCCCGGCGTAGACCATCGGCTTCGGCTCGGCGTAGCCGAGCAGGGCGTCGTGCGCTTGCCTCTGGGCGTCCGTGATCGTGTCGCCGACCCTCGCGTCGCGGATGTTCTTTATGCCGGCGTAGCAGTAGCCGACCTCGCCGGCGCCGAGAGCCTCGACCGGCAGGGGTTCGGGCGCGAGGACGCCCACCTCCTCGACGTCGTGCACCGCACCGGTCGCCATCGCCCGGATGCGCTGGCCCTTGAAGAGGGTCCCGTCCACCACGCGTATGTAGGTGATCACGCCGCGGTAGACGTCGTACGCCGAGTCGAAGATCAGCGCGCGCGGGGGCCCAAGTTTGTCGCCCTCGGGAGGCGGGACCTTCGCGA
>JBASRP010000262.1:0-3209 GCA_049273905.1 Actinomycetota bacterium | reverse complement strand
ACCCACTCGATGACGTCAACGGCGCGCCGTCCGGCCTCGCCGCGCTTGTCGAGCCACTGCGCCGTCGCGGCCTGGGGCGGCGGGAACTCGAACGACGTCCACGCGAACATGTCGAGCCCGGCGGCCGCGAACATCGCCGCGGTCTGCGCCTTGATGTGGTGCGTGTGCGGGAGGTACACGTCGGGCGACTCCTGGGGGAGGATCTCGCGGTCCACCGGCCATGGCCACACCCACGGCCGCAGCGAGATCAGCTCGGGGTGATCCGCGCCGAGTGCCTTCTCCAGCCACGCGAACATGTGCGACAGCGGCGAGCGCAGCGGAACCTCCGACGCGTTGTTCGTCGTCATCAGTAGCACTGCGCCGGGTTTCATCACGCGCGAGATCTCCCACACGGCGAGTTCCGGCTGCAGCAGGTGCTCGATGACCTCGCTCCACACGACGACATCGACGGACGCATCGGCGATCGGAAGCTTCGCCGCGTCGCCGCGACAGAAGGCGGTGCGCAGGTTCCGGTCGGTGATGTCCGCGTACTTCTTCGCCGCGTACTCGATGTGATGTCCGCCGAAATCGAATCCGATGTAGGTCGCGTCGAGGTCGCGGATCCGGTCGGCGACGAGCGCGCTGCCGCACCCGACGTCGAGCACGCGTCCGCCGGGCGGCAGATGGCGTCGCGCCTCGTCGCCCAGCATGTCGTAGCGCATCTCGTGCCGGTGCTGGTGGTACTCGCCCCAGATGTCGAACTCTTCCTCGATGGTCGGGACGCGCTCGTTGTAGTGGCGCCAGAACGCGTCCCAGTTCGCCGTTTCGAGGAGGGTGCGCTCGTGGGCGGTCTGCGCTTTCGAACGCGAGCGGTACCGCGCGTAGACGGCGGACCAGTAGGCGACGAGCGCCGCCAGGGCACCCAGCCGCACCTTCCGCGGCAGGGGCGCGGCGGCCGCGCCGATCAAGCCCAGCGGGATGCCGAGGCGCACGACGCGGCTCAAAAGCGCTTTCCTCATAGGGTCTGTCTGCGATGGGCCGGGGCCGCAGTCAGGCCATTGTGTGGGCCCGGCGCGAGCAGGTCAACGAGGTAGCTCTGGTCTCCGGTCAGCGGCTGCTGCTGGGGGTTCGGGGACCGACGGGCCGCAGCCCGACGGGAGATCCCAAGCGGGACTGCCCGGTCCCGGCGTGGAAGCGCGCTGCGAACGAATCGGTCTGCCGCAGGGCCAAGTCTCCGGTCTCGGCTCCAGGCTCGACGTGCGTGCCCTCGATCCACTCGTTCCAGGACGTCACCAAGATCCACTCGGGCGCTGCCGCCAGGGCGGCCTTCCACGTGCCGGCGTAGCGCTCGCCGTTCGCGCCGCGAGGCACGATCGGGTTCGTCGTCCCCCGGGCCGCCTGGTCGTCGAAGCCGGGCGACACCGTGGCTGCGAACAGATGATCCGACGGCGAGGGGGAGTTCAGCAGCCGCGTGGCGAGCGAAAACGAGCGGTTCCACGTTGCCAGATCGAAGATCGACTGGGGGTTCGGATCGTATTGGTGGAATCCCCACGACACGCTGAGGTAGTTGTCGGTCGTCGCGTCGCCGACGAGCCGGACGGGGTGACCTTCTTTCGCGAGCTGATCAAGGATCGAACGCCATGCGGCCGGCCCGAGCAGTCCCATCTCGAAGACGAAGACCACAGGCTTTCCGCCCGACGTGAGGAACGCGGGACTTGTGCTGCGCGCCACCGCCTCCGTGATCCATTGCTTCAGTACCGCGGCGCTCGGCGTCCTGCCCGCCTCGGGCGCAGCCTGCCGGGTCTCGAGGTAGATGCTCGTCGTCCCGCCCGTCTGTTCCTGCGCGGAGAGCAAGAGGTCGAGCGCCGCGCCGTTCTCTTCGTCGCCCGCCCACGACATCACGAAGCCGTCGATCCCGTGGTCCTTCGCTTGGCGCGCCATCGACAGCACGTCCTCGGCGTCGGTGGTGAACCGGCGGTCGGCCGGGCGATCGGAGAGCCTGGGGTCCGCGTACGCGCCGGGGCCCCACCAGGGGTAGTACGCCGCGAGGACGAGACGCCGCGCATCGGCGCGCGGCATGGCCGGGTCCGCGCGGCCGAACAACGCCAGGCGTGCCAGGTTCACGATCCTCTGTTGGATCTCCGAACCGGCGATGAACGAGGTGACGTCGAACGACCGCGTCGTTGAGGTGTTGCGTACCTTCACGTACGTGGAACCGACAGCCCCTTTCGTGAGCTTCAACTGGAGAGAAGAGAGCGCGCTCGACGCTTCGTACACAAGGGTCACGACCGCGGTGGAGTTCGACCCGGGCGTCGCGTCCACCGTGAAGCCTCGCTGCGTCGGCGACACCGTGGGTCCGCCGGAGCTCGAGGAGACCTTCTGCGCCCACACCCGGCCGGCGGTGAACTCGAGGCCGCTCCAGTCCGAGGACGTCGTCACCGTCACTTGCAGCCGGGCCAGCGTGGCGCGCGTCGCGCCGAGAGGAGACCGGGCCGCCGATGGGAAGGATGAGAAGCTGGCAAGGAGGGCAAGCAGGGCACTGATCAACGACACGGGTTTAACTCGCTTTGTGGTCGGGTGGTCACTGTTGGTATCGGGCATGGCTACGGCGTCCTTAACGTGCCCCGTTGAGAGTTGCGAGACCCTTGTCGACCTTCCCGGAAAGGCGGTTAAACGCGGAGCAACCGGGCGCGCTCGTCGTCCGTCGAACCGTCCGGATATCCAACGAGGATAGGACGGGCGCGGGCCGCCGGCAGGAGGACGATCTCCCGCTCCCTCGGCGGGATCGAGAAGCGGACGATCACCGACCCTGTCTCGCCCCGCGGGATCGTCAGCCGTACCCCGACGACGCGCATCGGCCCGTCGGTCCCCACGGCCAGGATCTGACCGCCCGACGGTTCGACGTTGATCGCCCAATTCGGCAGGTACACGGCCACGAACGCCCGGTAGGAGCCGGCCGGAACCGCGCTTCCGTCGCCGGCGATGTAGGGCGGCTCGCCGGCCGGGAACCGGTTCGCCATGTCGACCCGCAAGATCGCGTGCCGCCAGCCCCCCGGCGCAGTCGAGGTCGTGAGGCCGGCGCGGATCCCGAGGTACCAATCGAGCTTGTTCGCGCCGTGGTTCTGCACGGTGATCATGAGACCGTTGGGATCGAGGTGCCCGTCGATCCCGGCCGCACGCCACGCAGCCTGCTGCGCCGGCCGGCGGGACCACGCCAGCAGGTGCCGTCC
>JBASRP010000257.1:0-2726 GCA_049273905.1 Actinomycetota bacterium | reverse complement strand
TCCCACTGCCGACGCGCCCCGCGCCCATCGCGCCGCCGGGCGGCCTGCCGGGGAAGGACCCGCTCGAGGTCGATCATCTGCCACGCGGCGGAGGCATGTCGGACGTCGAGATCGTCCGCGTTGCACTTGCTGCGGATGGGTCAGTCGACTCCGTCGTTGTCGACCAGGTTTTGACCATGACGGGAACGGGCGACTTCGCGTTCCATCTTCCCGGACCGGCGCTCGACATCACGGCCCCGCCCGACGACGTGACCCGGCCGGGACTGCGGCGCGGCGCCGTGCTCTGGCAGGGGTTCAGTTCTGGCAAGAAGATCCTCCGCTCGCGTGTGACGCTCGATCATCCCAACGACATCTTCCGGCGGCTGCCGGTGGGGGTCGCTGTCACCGTTGCGAAGGACGGGCGTGCGACGTCGTTGCCTGCGCCCGGACCTCTGAAGGCCGACATCGTCTTCACGAACGGAACGGCCGCATCGGCGGTCGTCTACGACGCGGATCCCAACCCGACGCAGCTGGCCGATCTCCTGAACGACATGTACGGCGATCTCGCGCACGGCCGTCGACCGATCGCGGGTCGCGGACGGATCCCGGCCACACTCGCGGGGAACGGTCCTCTCACGCATCGATCGGTCGACGTGATCGTGCCGATCTCGCTCACCGCGACGATCGGGTTCCGCGGAGAGGGGGTGAGCGTGACGCGCGTCGCCGACGGGCGCCGCGCCGAGGGGAACGAGCTCCAGGTGGAGGCGCCGTCGCTCGGCGAGGTTCCGCTGTCCGTGAACGCGAGCGTGACGGCGCGCAGGCTCACCGAGATCCGGATCGAGATGCGCGCCAAAGCGATCCTGCCGTCGGCCCGCGCGGTGGCGTCTCCCAATACGCGCGGATGGCGGGTCACGCTTGGGCTGGCGACGCCCGCTGAGGCACGCCGCTACCTCGAGCTGGCGCAGGTCGTGCTGTGGCGAGTCTTGCGGTTCGGGGATCTGCAGGCCTATCTCGGGAACCCCGCCCGCGAGCCCTCGACGACGCAGTACGTGTACACGTCGATCCCGCTCCGCGCAGCGCCGGAACCGGCGAAGACTGGGGGTGTGCGCAGCGGCGGCATCGCTCTCGCGACGGTCGCCCTCCTGCTGATCGTTGGGAACGCGGTCGCGATCTGGCGCCGCGCCTAGAGCGTCTGCGGGATGTCGGGGAGCGTCGCCGACAAGGCGTCGTCCTTCACCGGGTACCAGAGCATGCCGCGGATCACCGCGAAGAAGACGTCGTCGTCGACGACGCCCTCGTGGTTCCTCTCGTTGAAGCCACGCTCGTCGCCGTTGGCGCCGTGGACCGACACGAACTCGAGTGCATCGAGCAGTTTCGTCCCCGGCTTCGCCTCGCCTGCCTCTTCGAGCGCGGCCCCGAGGACGTTCACGAAGTCGTACGAGTACATCGCCTGATCGGGCGGCTGGACGACCTCCTTACCTCCAGAACGCACGCCGACTCGGTCCGCGCCGAACCGCTGCTCGTACGCAGCGCGGAAACGTTGGTACGGCTCGGGCCCTTTCTCGGCGGTGAGCCGGGAGCTCGCGAACACCATCCCGTCGAGCCACTCGGGATGATCCGACAACCGCTGGCGAACCAGCGGGTCGCCGCCGCTGATCGCCGTGAAGATGCGAACGTTCCAGCGCGCGCCGCGCGCGTCGCGCACGGCCTGCGCGACGATCGGTGGACGCGCCCACACGAGAAGGGCCGTCGTTCCGGCCCGGCGCGCGCGCAGGATCTGCGCCGAGAGATCGGTGGCCCCTGCGGCGACACCGAGCCTGATGGCGATCGAGCTCTGGTTGCGCGCGAACGCTTTCGCGAGCGCGGCCGCGCCGCCGGCGCCGTACGTCGAGTCGTCTGTGATGATCGCGACGCGGTGCTTCTTCGGAACGATGTACTCGGCGAGGCGGAAAGAGACGCCGCGGTCAGTCGGCGCGATGCGGAAGACGTTGCGCCGGGTGGCGATGTCGACGAGCGAGCCGGCGCCTTGGTAGACGATGCCTATCGGAAGTCCGACTTCGGCCGCGATCCGGTAGCTCGCGTCGACGCCCGTCCCCTCATCGACCACCGCGACCGCGCCGAGTCGCACCGCCTCCCGCACGTTTGCCGCGCTTTGCTCGGGCGACAGGCCGCTGTCGAGCACGCGCACCGCCAGCCCGACGCGCCGGCCGCCGATGTTGAGTCCCCCGGCCTCGTTGATCTGCGCCGCCGCCAGCTCCGCCCCCCGCCGGATCTGCAGCGCCAGAACTCCGGCGCGCGCCAGCGGAACGTTGACCACGATCAGCGCGTTCGAGGTCGGCGCCGCCGGCCTGTCGTTTCCGCTGCACGCCGCCAGCACCGCGAGGAGCGCGGCGAGGGCGACCGACGTCGCGCGTTTCGTCCGGCCCGGCATGGGGCGGAAGCATAGCCGTCCCCAGGTAGAGGGTTTGCACGTCGGAGTTGGCGGCGATCTCGGCCACCGTGCCGGTCGCGACGAGACGTCCGGCGTCGAGCACGGTCACACGATCTGCGACGGTCCGCACGAGGCGGAGGTTGTGTTCGACGAGCACGATCGTCAGACCCGCATCGCGCACGCGCGCGAGCAGTGCGCTCAGGATCTCCTGGCCGGCGACGTCGAGCCCGGCCGACGGCTCGTCAAGCAGCAACACGCGCGGGTGCGCCGCGAGCGCGCGCGCGACTTGCAGCAGTCGCTGCCCGGCGCTCGAGAG
>JBASRP010000253.1:0-2625 GCA_049273905.1 Actinomycetota bacterium | reverse complement strand
CTGCTCAAGTGCGTTGTTGAAGGGGCAAGCGGGCTAGTGTTCGGTTAATTCCGCCTGCTAAGATAGGAATTGCAAAAAGCCTTTGAAGTACACCTAGGTGGGGAGTGTTCCACGTGGCCATCAAGCCGAAGGACCTGGATCTCGGGAAGGGCTACCGCTACGGGTGGCACGACGAGTCCACGTCGATCAACGAGCCGAAGCGCGGGCTCTCTAAGGACGTCGTCGAGGGGATCTCGCGCTCCAAGGGCGAGCCGGAGTGGATGATGAAGTTCCGGCTGAAGGCGCTGCGCTATTTCGAAGCGCGCCCGATGCCGAACTGGGGCGGCGACTTGTCGGAGATCGACTTCGACAACATCTACTACTACATCAAGCCCACCGAGGGTCAGGTGAAGTCCTGGGACGAACTCCCGGACGACATCAAGAACACCTACGTGAAGCTCGGGATCCCCGAAGCGGAGCGGGAGTTCCTCGGCGGCGTAACGGCGCAGTACGAATCCGAGACCGTCTACCACCAGGTGAAGAAAGAACTCGACGACCTCGGCGTGATCTTCACGTCGATGGACGAGGGTTTGAGGCAGCACCCGGACATCGTCAAGAAGTACTTCGGCACCGTCATCCCGCCGAACGACAACAAGTTCGCGGCGCTGAACTCCGCGGTCTGGTCGGGCGGCTCGTTCATCTACGTGCCGCCGAACACGAGCGTCGACATCCCGCTGCAGGCCTACTTCCGCATCAACCGCGAGAACATGGGCCAGTTCGAGCGCACGCTGATCATCGTCGACGAGGGCTCCTACGTTCACTACGTGGAGGGCTGCTCGGCCCCTGTTTATACGACGGATTCGCTGCATTCCGCGGTGGTCGAGATCATCGTGCACGACAACGCGCGGTGCCGGTACACCACCATCCAGAACTGGTCGCCGAACGTCTACAACCTCGTGACCAAGCGCGCCGTCGCGTACAAGAACGCGGTGATGGAGTGGGTGGACGGAAACATCGGCTCGAAGCTCACGATGAAGTACCCGTCGATCTACCTGATGGGTGAAGGCGCGCGCGGCGAGGTCCTGTCGGTCGCGTTCGCCGGCGAAGGCCAGCACCAGGACGCCGGCGGAAAGATCGTGCACGCCGCGCCGCGCACGACCGGTCAGATCATCTCGAAGTCGGTCTCCGCGCAGGGCGGACGCACGTCGTACCGCGGCCTGGTGCGCGTCGAGCCCGACGCCGATCACGCGAAGACGTTCGTCCGTTGCGACGCGCTTCTGCTCGACGACAAGTCGCGGTCGGACACCTATCCGTACAACGAGATCGAAGAGGAGACCGCCGCGGTCGGACACGAAGCGACGGTTTCCAAGGTCGGAGACGATCAGCTCTTCTATCTGCAGTCGCGCGGCATCTCCGAGCAGGAGGCCATGGGCATGATCGTGAACGGCTTCATCGAGCCGATCACGAAGGAACTGCCGATGGAGTACGCGGTCGAGCTCACCCGCTTGATCCAGCTGCAGATGGAAGGCGCGGTCGGCTAGACGTGGCCACGGGCAACTTCGACGCCGCGGCGGCTCGCGCGCTCGGCGAGCGGAACGGCGACCCCGATTGGCTCATCGACCGGCGCCTCGAAGCGCTCGAGCGATTCGAAGCTCTTCCGTGGCCGGAAACGAGCATGGAGGCCTGGAAGTACACCGATCTGAAGGGGTTCTCGCTCGACGTCTTCGATCCGCTCCCGGAACCGCACGCGCCGGCGCCGACGCTCGACGACGTCCCCGAGGAGGTGCAAGCTGCGATCGGCGAGGTGGGGGAACGCGCCGGCTTCGCGGTGCAGCTTGATGCCGACGTCGTACACCAGACGCTCGACCCGGCAGTCGCTGCGAAGGGCGTGGTCTTCGACACCATCGGCCGGACGGCGGCCGCATACCCCGATCCGGTGCGGGACGCTCTCGGATACGTGGGTGTCACCGCGAGCGAGGAGAAGTTCGCGACGCTCGCTTCGGCGCTCATGGCCGGCGGTACGTACATCTTCGTTCCGCGAGGCGTCGAGGTGGCCCTGCCGTTGCAATCGTTCCGCTACATCACGCGCGCCGGCGTGGCGGTCTTCCCACGGACGGTCCTCGCCGTCGACGAAGGCGCGAGTGTCACCTACATCGACCACTACCGCTCTGCTCCGCTCGACGGTCCGGCGCTCGCGGCTGCAAACGTCGAGATCTACGCCCACCCGGCGTCGAACGTCTCGTACCTCGCCGTCCAGGACTGGTCGCCCACGGTGTGGCACTTCAGCGTCCAGCGCGCGCTCGTCCAGCGCGACGCGACACTCCGTTCGCTCGCCGCGACGCTCGGAGGGAGATTCTCCCGAACTGTGGTGGAGTCGATCCTCGACGGATCGGGAGCACATTCGGAGATGCTCGGCGTCTACTTCGCCGACACGGATCAACACTTCGATCATCTTTCGCTGCAGGAACACCGCGCGCCGAACTCCTCGAGCGACCTCTACTACAAGGGGGCATTGAAGGGTCGCTCGCGCGCCGTATATTCAGGTCTGATCCACATCGCGAAGGAAGCGCAGAAGGTCAACTCCTGGCAGGCGAACCGGAATCTCATCTTGTCGGACGAGGCCAAGGCCGATTCGATCCCGTACCT
>JBASRP010000236.1:0-5339 GCA_049273905.1 Actinomycetota bacterium | reverse complement strand
GCGATGCCGAGCGTCGCGGTCATGCGCGTTCGAGGACGTCGCCCGCGAGCTCGTCGCGCATGCTCGTCGCGTCGCCGAGCAGCGCCTGATCCGCGAGAGCGCGGCGGTAATAGAGGTGTGCGTCGTGCTCCCAGGTGAAGCCGATGCCGCCGTGGATCTGGATGGAGTCGGCGGCGCAGCGGACGAAAGCGTCTCCTGCCGCCGCCTTCGCGGCGAGCGCGGCCGCGTGCGCCTCGGGCGCATCGTTCGCCAGCGCCCACGCGGCGTACCAAGTGGCGAGGCGCGCGCCTTCGAGCGTCCGCCACGCCTCTGCCGCGCGGTGCTTCACGGCCTGGAACGACCCGATCGGCCGGTCGAACTGGATCCGATCCTTCGCGTAGGCCACCGCCATATCCAGCGCCGCGGACGCGCCACCGACGGCGTCGGCCGCGATCAGCACACGCGCGCGATCGACGAGACCGGGGAGCGCCGCCGGCTCGAGTCGCTCTTCGACCCGCGCACCGTCGAAACGCACGCGCGCCGCCGGACGCGTGAGGTCGGCGGACTCGACTAGCTCGATCGTCGCCTCCGACGCACGCACGAAGAATGGCGCTTCACCCTCCGGCGTCGTCGCGATCACCAGCAGTACGTCGGCGACCGCCGCGCACGCGACGTACGGCTCCTCCCCACGCACCCTGTTCCGAACGAACCGAAGGCCGGACCCTCTCGTAGGGATCTGGACAGCAGGCACGCGGTCGCCAGACACCAACGCACCCCTGAGCGAGGCTAGAGTCGGTGTCGCCTCAACCGCGATGAGCGTCGCCAGGAACGGCCCCGGCAACAGTGAACGCCCGGCTTCCTCCGCGAGCAACGCGGCCTCCACGAAGCTCAGGCCCTGCCCGCCGACCTCCTCAGGCACGCCGACACCGAACCACCCCATCGCCGCGATCTCTTTGTAGAGCGCGGCATCGTGCGCGCCCGGCAGCTCGATCGTCTCACGCAGCCGGACCCGCTTTGCGAGGAACGCACGCGCCGTGTCGCGGAAGGCTTCCTGCTCGGGAGAGAGGGCGAAGCGCATCGTGCGTGCACGCTAACCGAAAGTGTTCAGCGTTGAACACTTTCCGCTAGCCTGATTTCCGTGCCCCGCAGGAAGGTCGCGATCGCCGGCGTCGCCGAGTCTCGGTTCGGCGAGGTCCCCGACGCCACCGCTCTGCAGCTGCATCAGGAAGGCGCGGCGCTGGCGCTCGCCGACGCGGGTCTGAAGCCCGAAAGCGTCAACGGCCTCTTCTCGTGCGGCGCCGACATCATGCATCCGCTGATCCTGGGCGAATACCTGGGTTTGCGGCCCGAATACGTCGACGGCACGCAAGTCGGTGGCTCGTCGTGGGAGTTCTTCGTTCATCACGCGGTCGGCGCCATCGAGGCGGGGCTGTGCGACGTGGCGCTGCTCAACTACGCGACGACCTCGCGCTCGGACCTCAAGCGCAAGATCCGCTCGGCGAACGTCGCGATCGAGGCGCGCGGCCCGGCGCAATTCGAGTCGGCGTACGGCCACACCGTGATCGGCCGCCACGCGATGGCCGCGACCCGCCACATGTTCGAGTTCGGCACGACGCAGGAGCAGCTCGCCGCGATCGCCGTCGCGATGCGATCGAACGCCTCGCGCAACCCGCTCGCGATGTACCGCGACCCGATCACCGTCGAAGACGTCGTCGGCTCGCGGCCGATCTGTTCGCCGCTGCACAAGCTCGACTGCTGTATCCGGTCCGACGGCGGCGGCGCGGTGGTGCTCGTCGCCGAGGACCGCGTGAAGGACCTCCCGAAGAAACCGGTATGGGTGCTCGGCGCGGCCGAAGCGGTGTCGCATCACACGATGAGCGAGTGGCACGACTTCACCGAGTCGCCCGCGCGCTACAGCGCGGAACGCGCGTTCGCGCAGGCCGGCGTGAAGCCTTCGGAGATCGACGTGCTCGAGGTGTACGACTCGTTCACCATCACCGTTCTGCTGACGCTCGAGGCCCTCGGCTTCTGCGCAAAGGGCGAGGGCGGCGCGTTCGTCGAAGGCAGCCGCCTGACGATCGACGGCGACCTGCCGACAAACACCGACGGCGGCGGCCTGTCGTCGAACCACCCCGGGATGCGCGGGTTGTTCCTCATCATCGAGGCCGCGCGGCAGTTGCGCGGCGAGGCGGAAGGGCGCCAGGTGAAGGATGCGAAGCTCGCGGCGGTCAACGGTACAGGCGGCTGGTTCTCGTCGACGGGAACCCTGATCCTCGGGGTCGACTAGATGCCGCAGATGCCGAAGATCACGACGTGGCACTTGCCGGTGCCGGACCTCGAGACGGCTGAGTACTGGAAGGCGACGCGCGAGGGGAAGCTGCTGATCAAGGAGTGCCGGTCGTGCGGCCGCGTCTACTTCTATCCGCGCAACCACTGCCCACACTGCTGGTCGACCGACACCGCCTGGCGTGAAGCGAGCGGGCGCGGGACCGTCTACACGTTCACCGTCGTGTATCAGAACGACCTGCCGCCCTTCCGCGATCGCCTGCCGTACGTCGTCGCGATCGTCGAGCTCGACGAAGGCGTGCGCATGACGTCCAACATCGCGGGCATCGCGCCCGAGGACGTCCGCTGCGGGATGCCCGTCCAAGTCGGCTTCCGCGAAGAGCAGCGCGCCGAGGACGACGTCGTCTCGATCCCGGTGTTCCGGCCGGCCTGATCTGGCTACGGCGCGCTGAACGGCGCGCCCTTCACGAGCGCCGCCTTCACTGCTCTCAGAGCGTCGAGTGGCGCTTCCGCGACGACTTTCGCGTAGGCGATCGTCTCCTCGAGGACGGTATCGGCGGGGACGACCTTGCTCACCAGGCCGATGCGATGTGCCTCCGCCGCGTCGACCTTGCGGCCGGACAGCGCCAGGTCGCGCGCGATCGCACCGCCGACGATCTGCGTGAGGATCGTGATGAGGGTGGGCGCGCCGAACTTGATCTCCGGATGGCCGAACACCGCGGTGTCCGATGCGATGCGCACGTCGCACTGCACCGCGATGTCGAACCCACCCGCGAGCGCCGGGCCGTTGATCGCGCCGATCAGGGGCTTGCCGAAGCTCTGCAGGCGCTCGTGCATGAGCAGACCCGAGGTCCAGATCGATCCTTCGGGCGGCTCGCCTTGCTCGACGATGTCGGCGAACGCCTGCGGGTCCTGCTTGAACTCGGACAGGTCGAACCCCGCGCAGAACACGGGCCCGGCGCCGGTGAGGATCGCGACGCTGATCGCGTCGTCGGCGTCGAGCTCGCCGATCGCCTTCGCGAGCTCGATGCGCAGCGCGTGCGATAGCGCGTTCCGCTTCTCCGGACGGTTCAGCGTGATCGTCGCCAGAGGCGGGTCGCGCTCGAGCGTCAGGAGTTCGTAGCTCATCGGCCGGTGAAGTTCGGGTCGCGGCGTTCGGCGAACGCGATCATGCCTTCCTTGATGTCGTCGGTCTGATTGATGAGCTCCTGCGTCAACGCTTCCTCTTCCAGCGAGGTGGCGAGGTCGGACTCGAGGGAACGGTTCAGCAGCCGCTTCGCCAGACCCAGTGCGCGCGTCGGGCCCGCCGCCAGCCGCTCGGCCCATTCGGTCGCCGCCTTCTCGAGCTCGTCCGGCGCCACGACCTTGTTCACGAGGCCGATCTTCTCTGCGTCGGCGGCCGCCCACGAGTCCGCGAAGAACACCATCTCCTTCGCCTTCGCGAGGCCAACCAGCCGCGGGAGGATGTAGGCGCCGCCGCCGTCGGGAACGATGCCCCGGCGCGCGAACACCTCGATGAAGCGCGCTTTCTCGGACGCGATCACCAAGTCGCACGCGAACGCGATGTGGCACCC
This sequence comes from Actinomycetota bacterium, assembly GCA_049273905.1. GTDB lineage: Bacteria > Actinomycetota > AC-67 > AC-67 > AC-67 > JBASRP01. The sequence continues at coordinate 1,500 of JBASRP010000236.1, read as the reverse complement.
GATCCCGGCCGCGACGCCGTTCACCGCGGCGACGGTCGGCTTCTCGAGTTCCCATAGTGCGCGGAACAGCCGCTGCGATCCACCGCGGATCGCGTCGCGCGCCATCCCGGCGACGCGCTTCTGTCCCTGGCGCGCGCCGGCGCCGGAGATGTCGGCGCCCGAGCAGAACCCCTCGCCGGCCCCGGTGACCACCAGGCAACGCAGGTCGAGATCGCCGGCCACCGTCCCGATCGCGTCGATCATCTCCTCTCGCATCTCGGGCTTCAACGCGTTGCGCATCTCCGGACGGTTCATGGTCAGCCACGCGACGCCGCCGCGCCGCTCGAAGAGGATGAATTCGTACGTCATATAGACCTCCCGTCGTCGGAGGGACTATAAATCTCGCGCCTATGGATCTCGCACTGTCGCCCGAAGAAGAAGCGTTCCGCCTGGAGGTGCGCGCGTGGGTCGGCGCCAACCTGCCTGAGGGCTGGGGCACGCCTGCGTACAAGGAAGCGCGCACGTTCGAGGAGCGCGTCGCCTTCTCGAAGCAGTGGGAAAAGAAGCTCGCGGAGGCCGGTTACGCCGGCTTGCACTGGCCGAAGGAGTACGGCGGCGGCGGCGCGACCTACATGCAGCAGATCATCTTCCACGAGGAGATGGCGCGGGCTCGCGCCCCGCAGCTGTTCATCAACTTCGTCGGGATGAACCTGGCCGGGCCGACGATCATGGCCCACGGCTCCGAAGAGCAGAAGAAGCGCTACCTGCCGCCGATCCTCTCGATGGATGAGATCTGGTGTCAGGGCTTCTCCGAGCCGAACGCCGGCAGCGACCTCGCGAACGTGCAAACCCGGGCGGACCTGCAAGGCGATCACTTCATCGTCAACGGGCAGAAGATCTGGACGTCATTCGCGCACGTGGCCGACTGGTGCATGCTGCTGTGCCGCACCGATCAGACGGTCGCGAAGCACAAGGGCCTGTCGTATCTGCTCGTCGACATGAAACTGCCGGGCATCGACCCGCGGCCGCTGAAGCAGGTCACCGGCGACGCGGAGTTCAACGAAGTCTTCTTCACCGACGTTCATGTGCCGCGCGAGCAGCTTCTCGGCGAGATGAACATGGGCTGGACGTACGCGAACACGACGCTGTCGCACGAGCGCGGCCCCGCGTTCCTCGGGCATCAGATCCGGTTCCGGAACGCGATGAAAGACATGCTCGCGCACGCGCAGAGGACGATCCGCGACGGCGTTCCGGTCAGCGAGCACCCCGCGTTCCGTCAGAGGCTCGCCGCCGCGTACGCGGAGCTCGAGATCATGCGGTACATCGGGCTGCGCAACATCTCGTCGATCTTGCGGCACGGCCGGCCGGGGACCGAAGGCTCGGTGGCGAAGCTCTACTGGAGCCACATGGTCCGGCGGATGCAGGAGCTCGCCCTCGCGGTCGGCGGGCCGGGCGCGGCGCTGGACGGCGAAGACGCCGACGATCGAGGGATGTGGCAGCGCGGGTATCTGATGTCGTTCG
>JBASRP010000227.1:0-2551 GCA_049273905.1 Actinomycetota bacterium | reverse complement strand
AGCGCGCACTCCGCGATGCGGGCGTCGGCCTCGAGCACGTCGACCTCCGACCCAGCGTCGGCGCTCTCCTGGCGTCCCTCCGAGATCAGCTGCATCGCCTCGTCGAAGCGGCCGGCGCGCGCGAACGTCCGGCCGAGGTGGATCTTCGCGTACCCCAGCCCGGCCCGATACCCCGCCGCCTGCCAGACGCGCATCGCCTCGCGGAACTTGGCTTCGGCGTCGTCGAGGTGGCCCTGGTCCGCGAGGATCTCGCCGATGTTGTTCGTGTCGTACGCCGCGTCGACCGGGTTCCCGATCCTCATCGCGATGTCGTGCGCGCGACCCCATAGATCCAGCGCTTCGCTCCAGCGGCTCTCCCAGAACGCGAACGTCCCCATGTTGTTGAGGACCGCGCCCTGGCCGGCCAGGTCCTCCAGCTCGGCGTACACCTCGAGCGCCTGCGCGGAGTACATGGCCTGTTCGAGCTTGCCGAGGTCGGCGAACGCCCAGTCGAGGAACCGGTATGCGTCCGCCAGGACCTTGCGGTTCCCCGAGGCCTTCGCCTCCTCCGCCGCTTTGAAGCACCACTCGATCGCGCGGTCGTGCTTCCCTTCCTCTTGAAGGAAGCGCGCGTACCAGACCTTCAGCTCCGCGCGTTGTTGCGACGCTTCCTCGCCTTCGATCCCGTCGAGCGCCTTGAGGCCGCGCTTGATCCAGCGCAGCGCTTGCGAGAACTTACTGAGCCACCCCTGCGCCCAGGAGAGCTTCAGCAGGAGACGCGCCTCGGCGATGGGATCGCCGGTTATCGTCCGCCGGACCGCGGTGTACGCCTTCGCGGCTTCGCCGAACGCGCCCATGTCGTTGCGAACGTCGCCGAGCGCCTCGCGCACCCGCGCCAGCTCAAGCGGAACCAGATCGGCGACGTGGCGCGCCGCCTCGAGCGCGCGCTCGTAGAAGCCCGCCGACTCGACGTTGGCGTAGATGGCCTTCGCGCGCTCGGCGGCGACGAGCGAATAGCGCCAGGCCTCGAGGTAGCGCTGCGCGTGGAAGAAGTGCATCGACAGCAGCTCGGCTTCGTCGTCGGGCGTGTCCCCCGCCGACTTCTCGATCGTCTCGCCGACCTGCGCGTGCAGAGACCGGCGCAACCGGTAGGGCAGGCCCTCGTAGGCGCCGTCGCGGATCAACGCGTTCTCGAAACGGAGCTGCCCGGCGTCGTCCGTCCCGAGTAGTCCGGCCAGACGCCGCCACGTGGACGCGTCGGGAGTATCTCCGTTCAGAACGGCGACGAGGAGATCCGAGGGGAACGCACGCCCGAGCACCGACGCACGGCGCAGCAGGTTACGGTCCGGCGGCGCCAGCCGGTCGATGCGGGCGGTGATCAAACCCTCGACGGAGTCCGGGAGCGATTCCAGCGAGCCTCCGGTCCGAGCGACGGCGACGAGCTCTTTGAGATAAAGAGGGTTGCCGCCGGAGCGTTCTGCGAGCGCCGCGAGCTCGTCGGGTCGCAGCGGCGACTCTTCCGTTGCGATGGTGAGCAGACTGGTCGCGCTGTTCTCGTCGAGCGGATGCAGGTCGATCCGCGTCGTCGAGTCTTCCTCACTCGCGACGAAACCTTCCGTCGTGTTGCGCCGCGCGACACAGATGAGCCACGGCAGTTCGGCGACCGCGCGCCCGAGGCGCCTGACCAGATCGGCGGATGTCTCGTCCATCCAGTGCCCGTCGTCGAAGACGATCATCGTCGGCGATCGCAGCAGCCGGCCCATGAGGTCGGCGACGACGTCGTTCAGCTTCGGCCGGCGGAACTTGTCATCGAGGGCGGCCGTCTCGGGGGTGTCCGGCATCTCGACGTCCAGCACGACCGCAACGAGCGGCGCCCACGGGACGAGGTCGGGCGCGACGGCTGTGAGGACCTCGCCGAGCCGCGCGATGACGGCGGGGTGATCCTCCTCGCGGATCCCGAGGAGCTGCCGCAGCAGACCGCGGAAGGCGCCATACGGGGTCGTGGCCCCGTAGAGCTCGCACGCGACCGCGAACACCTGCGCGTCGCCCGGCCGCTGGCGCAGCTCGTCGAGGAGCCGCGACTTGCCGATGCCCGCATCGCCGACGATCTCGACCAGACGGCCGGCGCCCGTCGCCGCCCCTGCCAGCGCCTCGAGCACCACCGTCAGCTCGCGCTCGCGGCCGATCATCGGGATGCTCGCGTCGGTCTCGTCGACGCGGCCGCCGACGATCGCGCCGACCTGGGACGCGCGCACGGGGCGGGCCTTGCCCTTCACCGTGAACGGCTCCATCGGCTCCGCCGCGAAGGCAGTGTGCGACAGCTCGAGGACGCCCTCGGTTGACAGGATCTGCCCGGCGGTCGCCTTGGCCATCAGACGCGCCGACAGGTTCACGGCGTCACCCATGACGGTGTAGGTGCGACGGTAGAACGGCCCGATGTCTCCGGCGAACACGTGTCCGCGGTTGACTCCGACGCGGATCGGGATGCGTCGTTCGCCGTCGACGATCTCGCGAAGTGCGAGGAGCATCCGTTCCTCGTCGTTGCCCGTGGACACCGGCGCGCCGGCGGTCA
>JBASRP010000200.1:0-3383 GCA_049273905.1 Actinomycetota bacterium | reverse complement strand
CGCGCGCCGCGGCCGCCTGGACGTACGCAAGACGATGCGCCACTCGCTCTCGACCGGCGGCGTTCCCTTCGACACGCGCTACCGCCACCGCACGATCCATAAGCCGGAGCTCTTCCTGCTGTGCGACATCTCCGGCTCGGTGTCCGCGTTCGCGCGCTTCACGCTGATGTTCGTACACGCGTTCCAGTCGCAGTTCTCGCGCGTGCGCTCGTTCGTCTTCGTCGACACGCTCGATGAGGTCACCCACTTCTTCGACTCCGAAGACTTCGTCGAAGCCATCGACAAGATGCAGGCCGAGGCGAACGTCGTGTGGCTCGACGGCCACTCCGACTACGGCACGTCGCTCGAACGCTTCTGGCAGAACTACGGCGAGGGCGTCGGGCCGCGCGCGAGTGTTCTCGTGCTCGGCGACGCGCGCAACAACTACCGGTCGTCGCAAGCCTGGGTCCTCAAAGCGCTGAAGCAGAAAGCGCGCCGCGTGTTCTGGCTCAACCCTGAGCCGGTCCGCTACTGGGACACCGGCGACTCGATCGCGTCCGAATACGCGCGCCACGCCGACGGCATGATCGAGGTGCGAAACCTGCGCCAGCTCGAGGAGTTCATCTCCCGCGTCGTCTGACCGTGGCCGAGGACTTCGCCCGAGCCGCCGTACGGTTCTGCAGCGTCATCGAGCAGGCGGGTGCCGTCCCACTTCAGCGATGGCTGCGCGACGCCGAGAGCGCTCTCGCGAACGCGTATGCGAGCGCCGTCGCTCTCCCCGCCGTCGGTCCCGCGACGATGAAGCCGTTACCGCGCATGTCTCACGACGAGTGGGCGGCTCTCTACGATGAGCTCCGCGCGGCCTTGGGCGCTCACGACTCGTACGCCGTCGTGCTCGGCGAAGGCGACCGGGAATCGATCGTGGCCGCGAGCCTCGCCGACGATCTCGCCGAGATCTACCAAGAGCTTCGTTCCGGGCTCGACGCGTCGACCTCGGGCGCGCCGCCGGAAGATGTTTTGTTCGAGTGGAGAACCGCCTTCGAGATCCACTGGGCGTCGCACGCCGTGGGCGCGCTCGGCGCGTTACGACGTGTTATGCAGCAGCTCGACGACGCCTCGTGACTTTCTCTACCGGTTGGTAGATAATCCACCGGACGCGCTGGGACGAACGCGGCTGGGAGACCCAGGGAGGGCTCGCTTGTTCTATCGCTTGTGGTGGCTCATCCTCACCGGCCCGATCCGGTTGTACTGGCGGATCCGCGTCACCGGCCGTGAGAACCTCCCGAAGCGAGGCGGCGTCATCCTCGCGTCGAACCATCAGTCCGGGCTCGATCCCGTCGTCGTCGGGGGCGTTCTGAGCCGCCCGATCTACTGGCTCGCCAAGGTCGAGTACGTCATCACGCCGAAACAGGCCTGGTTCTTCAAGTCGGTCGGCGTGATCCCGGTGAACCGGGACGCGCCCGAGCACGAGGCGCTCGAGCACGCCGCCGCGTGCGTGCGCTCCGGGAAACAGTTCGGGATCTATCCCGAGGGGACCCGCAGCCCGGACGGCCGCGTGTACAAGGGCTACACGGGCGTTGCGCGCATCGCCGAGATGACCGGCGCGCCGGTGATCCCGATCGGCGTCATGAACACACGTGAGGCGTTGCCGAAGGGCAAGATCATGGCCCGGCCGCTGAAGTGCGAGGTCCGAATCGGCCCGGCCCTCCACTTCAAGATGGGTACCGGTGAGGATCCTTACGTGGCGTACCGCAGGTTCACCGATGAAGTGATGGATGCGATCGCGTCCCTCACGGGCAAGGAACGCGTTCCCGACCGTTACTCACGCGAGCCGAACCGGAAGCGCGACGACGCGGCGTCCGCCTAAGCGGCCGCGATCTCGTCGAGCGTCTCGCCCAATCTCGCCAGAACCGCGTCGATCAAGTCGTCCGCGATGTCGAGCGCCGGCTCGATGCGGATCGTCGTCGCCGAGATCTGCGTTCCGGCGACGAGCACCCCGCGGCGGAACAGCCCGGCCGCGACGCGGTAGCCGGTCTCGTGATCGGGGAACACGAGCCCGATCAGCAGACCTTTGCCGCGCACGCCGGTGAGAAGCGTCGGATGACGCTCCTGCAAAGCGGCGAGACCCGCGGTGAAACGCGCGCCCTTCGCCGTGGCCGACTCCCACAACTTCTCGCGCAACGTGACGTGGATCGACGCGATCGCGGCCGCGGACGCCAGCGGGTTCCCGCCGAACGTCGACGTGTGCAGGAAGGGGTTCGGCTCGAGCGCCTTCCACACGCGCGGTCGCCCCATGAACGCGCCGACCGGCATCACGCCACCTCCGAGCGACTTCGCGACTGCGAGGATGTCGGGCACGACACCCCAGTGGTCGACGGCCCACAGCTTCCCCGTCCGTCCGAGTCCCGTCTGCACCTCGTCCGCGATCAACAACACGTCGTACGCGTCGCATAGTTGGCGCAGCCGCGGCCAGTAATCGTCGGGCGGAACGACCGCGCCGGCCTCACCTTGGATGGGCTCCATGACGACGCCGGCGATGTCGCCGGCGTGGTCCTCGAGGACCGCTTCGACGCCCTCGGCGTCGCCGAACGGCACGCGATGCACGGGTCCGAGCAACGGCTCGACCGGCTCGCGGAACTGCGGCTTGCCCATCAGCGAGAGTGCGCCGAGCGTCTTGCCGTGGAACGCCGCCTCGGCGCACACGAACCCGGGCTTGCCCGTCGCGACGCGCGCGACCTTCATCGCGCCTTCCATCGCCTCGGTCCCCGAGTTGCACACGAACACGTTCGAGATGTCCCCCGGCGCGATCCGGGCCAGCAGACGGCAGAGCATCGCGCGCACCGGATCGAGAAGCTCTTGCGTCGGCTGAGGATTGCGCGCCAGCTGCGCACGCACGGCGCCGAGAACCTCCTCCGGCCGGATCCCGAGGTTGTAGATCCCGTACCCGCCGAGGCAGTCGATCCACTCGCGCCCGTGGAGGTCGCGGACCATCGAGCCGTCGCCGGTCCACTCGATCGCGGCGAAGTCGCCCGCCTCGGTCACGGACTTCCGGTAGCGGACCAGGCCCGGCGTATAGTGCGCGTCGTAGTCTTCGACGGTTCGCTTGGCGACCAGGTCGCGCGCTTCGCCCTCCGGCGTGCCGCCGGTGATCAGCGCCAGCATCTCGGCCGACTCGTCGAGTGCGTGACGCAGGGTTTCGGGGTCCATGAGGTCAGGCTACCAGGGGCTCCGTTCGCTTCTAGGCCCCGGGCAAGCGCACAAGCATCGATATGTTCCGTTCACGTAATATTCCGGCGGCTCAACGGCCGGCGGGGCGGAAGCGCCGGTCACCGCAGGGTCTCGAAAGGAGAGCGGATGCGCCGTTCGATCAACGCGCTCGCGGCCGTCGCCGTTCTCGCACTCAC
>JBASRP010000432.1:0-1544 GCA_049273905.1 Actinomycetota bacterium | reverse complement strand
GATCAGCCGCCGCCGGCGCAAAGCCCTGTGGTCGAGTACCAGAGCGCAGCGAACCCGTCGGCTAGAACGCTTTCGGAATTCGTGCGCGTGGGAAACATGCTTTACTTGTCCGGCAAGCTCGGATTCGACAGTACAGGCAAGCTGGCGGCCGGAGGCATTGGGCCGGAAACAAAAGCTACGATGGAGAATATCAAGACGGTCCTCGAGAAGAACGGGTCGTCGATGGACAATGTCATCAAATGCACCGTGATGCTGGCGGACATCAAGGACTGGGCCGAGATGAACACCGTCTACGTTACCTTCTTCAAGAAGGAACGCTTGCCGGCTCGCAGCGCGCTTGGTGTCAGCGGACTTGTTCAAAACGCCCGCGTCGAAATCGAGTGCATGGCAACGCTCAAATGAAATCCCTGAGAGCATACACCGGGAGTTTCCCGGGGCTGCTCGGGTCTATGGTATCCCCGTGTTCCCCGTGGTTAATTACCGATTCGCTCCGGGTTTTTGCGCAGGAACCGTCGAGTCGGCGTTCAGAAACTTGAGAAGAGCTTTGTAAAACAAATCCGGCGATTCGAAGTGCGGCACATGGCCGATGTTGGGAATCAACACCAGCTCTCCACCCGGAATCGTATCGGCTATGTGTTTCGCGCGCTCGGGAAAATTCGCGCCGTCCTTGTCGCCGCCGAGCACAAGTGTCTTCACCTTTATGTGAGCCCAATCGTAGACAACGGGGTCCACGTAAACCATCTGCTGAACCAACGTGCGAACCATCGCAAACCGCGGCCAGTCGCCGCTAAGCGTCCACGCATAATGGATGCGTACGTACTTTTCGTACTCCGGCTTCCAACCGGTGACGAAATAGCGAGCGATCCCCTGGTACGCCTGCTGATAAGTTAGCCCCAGCGTCTGCTTGTAAGCTTCTTCGGTGCTTCTCCACGGCCGATCCCACCGCGGATCAGTCAACCCGATTGGATTGTAGATTACCGCGCGCTCGGTCATGTCGGGATACGAAGCCGCAAATCGCGCGGTCAACATTCCTCCCATCGAGTGCCCGACTATTGCAGCTTTGGCGATGCCGAGATGCGCGAGCAGCTTGCGGGTATTCAGCGCCATATCATGAAAGTTGTAAGGGATGATTGGCTTTGATGACCGTCCGAAGCCGATCTGATCGGGCACGACTACGCGGAAACCTTGCTTTCGAAGCACGTCGATAGTCCCCGCCCAATACTCGCCAAAGAAGTTCATCCCGTGAAACAGCGCCACTGTGCGGCCATTGGATTGCCCCTCGGGTGCAACGTCCATAAAAGCCATGCGAACTTCCTGGCCATAAAGCGTCATCGAGAGGTATGAAACCGGATATGGATAGGGCACATCCTCGAGCGTGATGCTTCCCGGTTTGACGTCGGGCGGAGTAGGCGGCGCTTGAGTCTGCGGGCGTTCCTGGGCGACAGCCACGCTCGCGAGCAGGGTTGCGCAGCAAAGGAAACACACGACGTAAGACAAAACCCGCGCATGGGAACAGTCTCGATCCGCGCGAATCGTTATCAAAG
>JBASRP010000193.1:0-18349 GCA_049273905.1 Actinomycetota bacterium | reverse complement strand
CAGCCCGACCGTGACGACTCGCCGGTAGCCGCGGCGGCGCATGTATTCGACGGCCGCGAGCACGTCGAGCGCTTCGAGCTCGCCGCCCGTGCACCAGCCGGCCGACTGGCCGTGTCCGCGCAGATCGAAGACGAGGACCGGGAAGCGCCGCGCGATCCCCTCGGCGAGGATCCGGATCTTCGGTTTCGTTCGATATCCGTTGAACCCGTGGACGACGACGACGGCGGTGTCGCCACCGGCGTCGGGGAGCAAGGTTCCCGCGAGTCGCACGTCGTCCGACGTGTCGAACCACACGTGGGAGTGGGGCAGATCGTAGGTGCTGCGGCTGCGCGCGAGGTTGCCGATGAGCCCGTGCCTCTTCCATCGAGGCATGGGAGTTGGAAGGCGGCGGCTCACAGGTACTCCTTGAGAGGCCCTCGGGCGTCTGCTACTTTGCCTTCGGAGGAAGGCCCGTCGCAAGCCATTCTCCCCAGGCAAAGGCGCCGGGACGCCCGGCGCTTTCGCATTTCTTGGGACGGTTCCGCGGAACGGAGAGTCGTGGCCGACATCGAGATCCTGACCGATCGCGCCGAGGACCTCGGCGGACTCGTGTCCGCGCTCGAAGCGGGCGGGCATCGTGTCGCGATCGCGCCGCTCGCGGAGACGCTCGGACACGGCCCCGATCCCGCGATCGCTTTCGTCGACACCGTCAAGGACTTCGGCCGCGGGCGCGACGCGTGCCGCGGCATCCAAGCGTCGTCGCCGCGTGTCCACCTCATCGCGATCGTGGGTGTCGAGCTCCTCGACGCTTTCGGGCCGGACTGGGGTGCCGACTCCTTCGTCGCCGAGGGCGCCACCCCGGAAGAGTTCCTCGCGCGCGTCCGCATCGCGATCGGAACGTCGCTCGACGACGCGGCGTCGGTGTTACGCGTCGGCGAGCTCGCGATCGATCCCGAGACGTATCAGGTGCGGCTCAAGGGACGGCCGCTCGATCTGACCTACAAGGAGTTCCAGCTGCTGCTGTATCTCGCGGAGCGCCCCGGCCGCGTCTTCTCGCGATCGCGACTGCTGCAAGAGGTCTGGGGGTACGATTTCTTCGGCGGCACGCGGACCGTCGACGTGCACGTGCGGCGCCTGCGCGCGAAGCTCGGCGCCGAGCACGAGGCGATGATCGCGACGGTGCGCAACGTGGGATACAAGCTCGAACCACCGGCGAGGGTGCGCTAGATGCTCGATCAGGAGTACGTGCTTCGAACGGTCGAGGAGCGGGACATCCGCTTCATCCGTCTTTGGTTCACCGACGTCCTCGGCTTCCTGAAGTCGTTCGCGATCACGCCGGCCGAGCTGGAGACCGCCTTCGACGAAGGCATGGGCTTCGACGGCTCGGCGATCGAGGGCTTCGCGCGTTTGCAGGAGTCCGACATGGTCGCGCGGCCCGATCCTTCGACCTTTCAGATCCTCCCCTGGCGACCCGGCGAGCAGGGCGTCGCGCGCATGTTCTGCGACGTGCACACGCCGAACGGCGAATCGTTCGCGGGCGACCCCCGTCAGGTGCTGCGACGCACGCTCGCGCGCGCGCAGGAGATGGGCTTCACGTTCTACGTCGGGCCGGAGCTCGAGTACTTCTACTTCGCCGACTCGGCGTCGACGGAACCGCTCGACCAAGGCGGCTACTTCGACCTGACGCCGCTCGATATCGCGTCGGATCTCCGCAAGCGCACGGTCTTCTATCTGGAGTCGATGGGCATCTCCGTCGAATCGGTGCACCACGAGGTCGCGCCGTCGCAGCACGAGATCGTGCTGCGCGACGCCGACGCGCTGTCGATGGCCGACAACGTGATGACGGCGCGACTCGCCGTGAAGGAGGTCGCGCAGGAGGCCGGGTTGTACGCGACCTTCATGCCGAAACCGGTGCAGGGCGCGTTCGGGTCCGGCATGCACACGCACATGGCGCTGTACGAGGGCGACCGCAACGCGTTCTTCGACCCCGACGAGGAGTACCGGCTGTCGAAGGTCGCGAAGGCGTTCATCGCCGGGATGCTGCGCCACGCCCGCGAGATCACGGCGGTCTGCAACCAGTGGGTGAACTCGTACAAGCGGCTGGTGCCCGGCTACGAGGCGCCCGTGCACATCTGCTGGGCCCGGCAGAACCGATCGGCTCTGCTGCGCATCCCGACGTCGATGGGCAAGGGCGACGTGCGCGTCGAGTTCCGCAGCCCCGACCCGGCGTGCAACCCGTACCTCGCGTTCGCGCTCATGCTGTCGGCCGGGCTGCAGGGCATCGCCGACAACTCCGAGCTGCCGCCGCCGGCGTCGGACAACATCTACGAGATGACGGTGGCGGAGCGCCGTGCGGCGGGGATCGAGTCTCTGCCGGAAGACCTGTCGGAGGCCGTCGTCGCGATGGAGAAGTCTCAACTGGTCCGCGCGACGCTCGGCGACCACCTCTTCGAGTTCTTCGCGCGTAACAAGCGGACGGAGTGGGAGGCGTACAAAGCGTACGTCTCGCCCTTCGAGATCGAACGTTCGCTTCCCGTCCTCTAACGGACGAGCTTCCCGAGCCCCGTACGTAGTGTCCCGCACCCGCGGGTAGTCCCTCGGCGCTATACCTCTTCAAAGGACGGGTCCACCGTTCTCATCTTTCCGCAGGACGCTCCAGAAAAATCGGACACCCGCCGACACTCAGAGTGACGGAACTGCTACCTGAGGACGGGTCGGGATGCCGCTAGTCATCGAGCGCCGGAAGTCGATCGCCACGATCGCGTTGCTTCTCGCGCTCTTCACCGTCGTCGGTCTCGTCGCTCCGACGCACGCCGACGCGACGACGTCCTCCGAGCGCTACATGGTTTCCTTGATCAACAGGGCGCGGATCTCGCACGACCGTCACGCACTGCGGATCAGCGACAGCCTCTCCAACTACGCGCGGAAGTTCAGCAAGATCATGGCCTCGAAGAACAAGCTGTACCACAACCCCGACTTGGCAAAATGGCTGGCCGCCTGGAACTGGACGATCCTCGGCGAGAACGTCGGCGTCGGCAGCTCGGTGGTCTCGCTCCACAGCGCCTTCATGGCGAGTCCCGGCCACAGGATGAACAACCTCGACCGCCGCTTCAAGAACATCGGCGTCGGGATCGTCTCCAGCGGAGGCCGGCTCTGGGTGACCGTCATCTTCCGCGGATAACCGCGAGCGAAATGGCGAAGGGCGGCTCTGGTGAGCCGCCCTTCGGACGTTCCGGTTAGCCGCCGATCGCGCTCAGCGCGTCGACCTCACCCTTGCCGTAGAACGAGTTGCTGCCGCTGCCGCCCGTGCAGTGGGCCGCGAAGTCGAACGGAGGACCCGGGTTGAACGGGTTCGGCGGACACGGCTTCGACTCGGCGGTGTTCCCGAGCCGGGCCGCCACACTCCCCGGCGACGCGTCGTTGCCGAGGACGCTGAAGATCAGCGCCGCGACCCCGACCGCGTGGGGGCCGGCCATCGAGGTGCCCTGCAGATACTCGTAACGCGCGCACGGCGCGACGCTGCAGTCTAGGACCGAGTTCGCCGACGCCGGCAGATACGCCGGGTACGTCGACAGAACGCGTCCGTTTCCGGTCGCCGGTGGGATCTGGAACCGGCGGTCACCACCCGGAGCCGTGACGTCGATCGCGCTGACGCCGTAGTTCGAGTAGTAGGCCTTGTCGCCGTTGTAACCGGTCGCGGAGACTCCGACGACGCCCGGCAGATCCGACGGAACCGTAAGGCAAGCGTTCGTTACCTCACGTTCCTGCGCTGCTCCATCGGGGAAGTCCGGACTGATCGTGTCGGTGTTCGTCTTCGACTTGTCCTGGTTCTCATTTCCGGCCGACGAGACGACGAGCGTGCCTCGCGACTGGGCGTACCGGACGGCGCGCTGCTCGGCCTTCCAGATCGCACGCTGTTCGGCGTCGTTCCGGCAGTTGTAGAGCCACGGGTCCGCGAAGTAGCTGTTGTTGGTGATGTCGACGTTGTGCGTCGCGACCCAAATGTACGCGCAGATGACCATCTCCGGGAAGAAGAAGCCATCGTCGTTGCTCGACTTGACGCCCGCGATCTTGACGTTGGGCGCGACGCCGACGATGCCGATGTCGTTCGCTGCTGCTGCAATCGTGCCGGCCGTGTGGGTGCCGTGACCGTTCTGGTCGTTGCCGGCCACGAGGGGCTGCGGCGTCCCGCTCGAGCAGTCGGTGCTGTTTGTCGCGTCGTAGTTCGGTGCGATGTCCGGGTGCGTGAAGTCGAGCCCGGTGTCGAGGTCGGCGACGAGGACCGACGACGACCCGCCTGTGATCTGGTGGGCGGCGTCGGCACGGATCTGCCGCATGTCCCACTGGTGGTTCCAGAGGGGCTCGGCTGAGGAATCGACCGGACCCTCCGCCTCGGCGGTGTTTCCGGCCTCGGTTTCAACGTCGTTGATCTTCGACCCCAGCTTCGCCGTCGACGATGCTCCCTCGACGCGCGAATCGCGCGCGATGGCGTCGCGGAACGAACTGCTCGACGAGCGCGCGATCGCGACGCCGATCTGGTCGTACGCGATGACGAGCTCGCCGCCGGCGCGCGCGATCGACCTCGCGGCGTCGGCGGGAACGGCCGTCCCCTTATAGAGGACGACGTAGGTCTGACTTGCGGCCGCCGAACCTTGCGGCGCGGCCAAAGCAAAGACCGTCGCGAGCATTGCCGCGACGGTCAACAGACGCACGGATGTGCGCTTCAACCCGATCCCCCCTCTCTCGGTCGCCGTCTTGTGAACGGCGGCCGCTCATGGGCCACGGCGCCTCGGCGCGCCGCGATTCCATCCTCACCACGGAGAAAGCAGTCCAAACACTGAACGTGTTCGACCTAAACGGGCAAATCGGGCTCCTGATAGATTGCGCGGCGGGGCCGCTAGCTCAACGGGTAGAGCACCGGGCTTTTAACCCGGCGGACCGGGTTCGAGTCCTGGGCGGCCCACCATTCGGCAGGTGCCGAGGCCACACCGTCGAACGCGTTTCGCATGAGGATCCGGCGCGCCGGCCTGGCTTTTGCGGCGCTGCTCGCGACCTTCGTCGGCGTCCCCGGCGCAGGTCATGCTTGCTCTTGGCCCCTCGTTATCGAGGCCGACACCTTCAACGTCGCCTACCCGGACCAGAACGCCACCTACTGGGTGACCCAGTTCATCGGCCTGCCCGGCTCACGCATCAGGATCAACGGCGTTTACCCGGACGCGCGCTACTTCTCGTTTCACGCCTACGACCCGCTGCAGCGTCCGGTCGGGAGCCTCGCGGATCTCGAGATCGGCCCCAACCCCGGGAGCCTCAACCCCTTCGTGACACCCGGCGCGACGCCGGGTGGCTCCTACACCGCCTTCATCGAGTTCACTGCGCCTCCTGCGGAGCGCGCGCCGAACACGTTGTACGCCGGTGGAACGAACGAGGGCGCGCCCAACCCCGCCGGGACGATCATCTATCGCGTCTACGTGCCCGACGATGCCGGCGACCTCGCCGGCGGGGCTCCGCTTCCGGAGCTCACGCTGGAGACCGCCGACGGCGCGATCGCTCTTCCGCTGGGGACGTGCGAGCCGTTGCCGCCCTCATCGGGCGGGCAACTCCAGACCTTGATCCGAGAGTCGTCCTTCCCGAACGCGGTGCCGCGTGTCGTACCGTGGCCGCCCGCGGAGGATCCGCCCACGTTCGTGAAGTTCTTCTCGCTTGCGACGAACCTGATCGACCGGCTGCCATCGAACCCGGCGACGGACGCGATCCCGCGTGACACCAGCGGCGGATTCTTGTCGAACCGGCACATCAACTATCTGTTCGCGCTGACGTCTCGCTCACTCGGCGACGTGTTCGTCATGCGGGCTCGCGCGCCGGTGGCGCCCGACACGCGCGGCGGCGCCGACCCGACCGATCCCGCCGACGTCCGCTACTGGAGCGTGTGCGAGAACGACTTCCTCACGCAGCGCTTCGTCGCGTGTCTCGCCGACTTCCAGGTGAAGGTCGATCCGAACGGCTTCTTCACGATCGCGGTGAGCGACCCGGACGATAGACCCTCGACCGCGAAGAACTGGCTCCCGTGGGGCGGGCCGTTCTACGAAGGCAACGTGATCTATCGCCACATGCTGCCGTCGCCCGGATTCGCCGGCGCGATCCAGAAGGTCGCGTACGGCCAGGACCCGCGCCCCGTGATGGGCGACTACTTCCCGGAGGCGACGTACTGCTCGGCGGCGGAGTTCGACGCCGATACCTGCTTCGAGTGAAGTCGCTCGTCACCGCGGACGCTGCTTGAGTTGTTGCGCGCGCTGGTCGCGGACCCACTCGTTCGTGCGGTCGAAGATCTGGACGACCGGCCACCCGTTCAACCCGGCGTAGGCACCGATCTGCGCGCGGTGCGCGATCTCGTGCTCGGCGTTCATCATCAGAGCCCGCCAGCCCGAGACCTGGACGCCGCCGTCCCCGATGAGTTCGATCTTCGCGGTGAGCTTGTCCGGGCCGGCCGCCTCGACGCGCGACCGGAACTCGCTCATCGCGCGATCGAGCGCGGGCGCCCAGCCGTCGCGCGCTGCGAGCGTCTCCGGCCACGGATCCCACACCCAGCCGCGCCCCGCGAACGCGTCGGCGAAATAGAGGCGACCCTCGGCGAGGTGCTGGACGATCGTCGGCACGCCCCACGCCTCCACGCCCGAACCCGCAGGCGGTGTCCACGTTTCCGCCTCCTCGGGCAGCACGGCGATATCACGGATCGTCCGGCGATGGACGCCCTCGAACCAGTTGAGGTAGGCGCCGAGATCGGAGATCACGTGGGCTTCGTCACCATCAAGAAGATGATCGCGATCACGATGACGCCGAGGAGACCACCGACCATCCTTCCGCGCTTTGACAGTGATGCGTACGCAGTCGAGCCGCCGTTTCCCGATTCAAGCAGCTCCACCTGCTTCTTCAACGTCGGCGTGTAGACGAGCGCCGCGAGGAGCCCCATCGCTATGTAGAGACCGATCGCGGTTTTGATCCAGAACAGGCTGTAGCTGTATCCGCCGAATCGCACGGCGAGCAGTCCGGTGATAAGCAGACCGCCGTACGCGGGGTTCGCGATGCGATCGTCCAGGAACTTGACGCCTCGAACGACGTGGAGCTCGTGGTCCGCTTCCTTCGACGCGCGGGTGAGCCAGATCCCGTACGACGCGTTCACCCCGACGGCGATGATCGCAAGGAGCACGTGGAAGAACTTGACGATGAGGAAGCTCGTGAATGTGACGGCCACCATCTCGTCCTCCCGTTCGCATCGCTCGAACGAAGCGAGCCTACATCCGTCGAGACGCGACATGCGGTTTCGCACGCTGGTCAGCGGGTATGCATAAGAGTGCTCGGATGTATCGAGCGCAAAGGAGGCTGTTATGCCTACCGATCTCAAGATGGAAGGTAAGTGGGATCAGGTTCGCGGCCGCGTCAAAGAGGCGTGGGGCGCGTTGACCGATGACGATCTCGACAGGACCGAAGGTAAGTGGGATCGCCTGGTCGGCACCATCAAGGAGAAGACGGGCGAAGCCAGCGACAAGATCGAGGAGAAGCTCAACACGTTCCTCGACAAGGTAACTCCGAACAGCAACTAAGCGAATCGTTCTACACCTGGACCCCGCGGCGGATGCCGCGGGGTCCTTCAGTTCCCGCGCTCGCTCAGATCAGCCCGGCTCGAACCGCCTGAGTGCCCCGGCTAGGATGCCTTCATGGGAGAGCGAACGTACTCCGTCGTTATCGGCGCTGCGATCGGCATGCTGCACAGCATGAAGTGGACCGTCACGGTGATCGGCGGCGAAAATATCCCCACTGTCGGCCCGGCCGTCCTGGCCTCGAATCACATCGGCTACCTGGACTTCGTCTTCTCGGGTTACGCGGCGCGCGATCAAGGACGACGGGTCCGGTTCCTCGCCAAGAAGGAGATCTTCGACAAGCGCGGCGTCGGATGGCTCATGCGGCAGATGGGCCACGTCCCCGTCGATCGCGACGGCGCTGCGAAGGACAGCCTCGCCGCTGCGATCGCCGAGCTGAACCGCGGCGAAGTCATCGGGATGTTCCCGGAGGCCACGATCAGCCCCTCGTTCGTCCCGCGACGTGGAAAGACGGGAACCGTGCGACTCGCGCAAGAGACCGGGGCGCCACTGATACCTGTTGCGATCTGGGGAACGCAGCGGATCCTCACCAAGTGGCGGCCGAAGAGCTTCCGCCGGCGCATCCCCGTCATCGTCAACATCGGGAAGCCATTGGAGGCGACCCGCGACGAGGATGCACAGGCAGTCACCGACCGGCTTATGGAGGCGATCAAGGAGCTCCTCGCGGAAGCGCAGGCTCGATACCCGATAGATCCCGCCGGCGACGACGACCGGTGGTGGCTACCCGCGCACCTCGGGGGGAGCGCACCCACGCCCGAAGACGCCGAGCGGCGTCTCGCCGAGGAACGAGCCGAACGCGCACGCCGGCGGGAGTCGTCAGCCAAGCGTTAGGCGCCAATGCGTCGGGCGCTAGAATCGCCGCGGCCCCCATCGTCCAGTGGCCTAGGATGCCACCCTTTCAAGGTGGAGATCGCGGGTTCGAATCCCGCTGGGGGCACTCCCAAGGGAAAGCGAATATGGCGGGGAGACGATCGATCGAAGCCCGGTTGTTCGGCACTCTCAACCGTGTCGTCGAGCCGGCGATCCGGCGGGGCCTCGGATCCTCCGCATGCGCGCCGTCCACTTTCGTCGTCGTCGAGACGATAGGCCGCAGCACAGGACGGCGGCGCCGTCTTCCGGTCGCATCGATGCGGGTGAACGGGCTCGTCGTCGTCGGCACGTTCCGCGGGCGTTCACAGTGGATCCGCAACCTCGCGGCCCAACCGGATGTGCGCTACTGGATCGGTGGGCGCGAGACGCTCGCGCGCGCTCACGTGCTTCGACCCGGCCGGGCGAGCGCCGCGAACTCGGTGCCTCCGGCAGCGCGCAAGCTGCTTCCGATCCTCAAGCCCTACCGGCGCGCCGGCTGGTCGTTCGCGATCCTCGCTCCGCGGCCGAAGCGCCGCAAGCAACGGCGCGCCGCTTGAGCCCGATCAGCAGCTGAGGGTCGGGCAGCCCGAGCCGGGCTTCCACACCATCAACACGATGATGGCGATCGTCAGCAGCGGCGCGATCGGGCCGAGCTTCTTCGCGATCTTCGACTGGCGCTCGACCTCCGCCGCATCGCCCGCCTTCGCGGCCTCGTAGAGCCGCCGGGTGTTCGGTGCGTAGACGGCCTCTCCGAGGACAAGCAGGATCGCGTAGATGACGATGGAGACGATGAGCCACGCCCGGCTCGACGAGAAGAAGTTGTTGTTGAATCCCCGGTTGAAGATCAGCCCCACGCCCGTCGTCCATTGCACGAAGCGCACGGTCGGGCCGAGCATCCCCATCTCGATCGTGTGCAGAGCATCGATGAGCGCGAGGGCTCCCTCCGGACCGGCCTTCTCCGCCTTCGCGCCGAGGATGCCGAACGCGAACGCCGGGCCGATGCCGACGATCGCGCCGAGCGTATGGATGACGAGCAGCAAGACGAACCACGTCTGATTGAAAGCGAAATCCATACCCAGACCTCCTCCGTGGTGTGCCCTAGTGCAGGCGGCTCCAGTTCAGGATGACGAGGATCACGCTTGCCAGCGCGAACGGCGGCCCGAGCGGCAGCGCGAAGCCCCACCAGAAGATGGCGGCGACCGGCACGATGGCGAAGCCGAGGATCGCGCCGCTCTTTGCGCCGGTCCAGAGCAGAGAGCCGGCGACGATCTCGACGATGTTCACCGCGAGGAACGCGGCCAGCAGCCACTGCGTCGTCTGGATCCCGCGCGCTTCGAACGGCCCGCCGCCGTACGCCTTGAACCCGAACACGATCGGAAGTTCCTGGTGGCGGCGCAGGTTCTGGATCGCCGGGATGGTGAAGACGCCGAAGCCGGCGCCGTTGAGCCAGAAGAGCGCGGCCGCCACACGGATCTGCGTCACCAGTTTCCTCCCGCGAGTGTCGCGAGACCGATGAGTTCGGTCCGTCCCGACCGTCTACCCTACTGACAGGACAACGGGAGGACCGGCATGGCAGAGAAGACGAATGTCACCGTCGAGACGTTGAAGGTGCCGGGCGCGAACCTCTATTACGAGGTCCGCGGTTCGGGTCCGTTGCTGCTCACGATCACCGGCGGTCCGGTCGACGCCGGCACGATGACCGGCCTCGCGAACCACCTGGCCGACCAGTTCACGGTCGTCACGTACGACCAGCGTGGGCACTCGCGCAGTCCGTTGGAGGGACAGCCGGAGGATGCTTCGGCGTCGCTACACGCAGAGGATGCCCACGAGCTTCTATCGTCGCTCACGAGCGAACCGGCATACGTCTTCGGCAACAGCGGCGGGGCTACGATCGGGCTCGACCTTGTCGCTCGCTATCCGGATCAGGTGAAGGCCTTCGTCGCGCACGAACCGCCGTTGATGGAGCTGCTTTCCGACCGCGAGCGCTGGCGCGAGAAGTTGAAGGAGATCGGTGAGGCGTACCGGAGCGGCGGATCGTTCGCCGGCATGGGGATCTTCGGCGCTGCCGTCACGGAGGGCGGCCCGGCCTACGAGCCGCCGTCGGATCCGTCGCCGGAAGAGATGGAGGCGATGGGTCGCATGGTCGGGAACTTCGACTTCTTCCTCGCGCACGAGCTGCCTTTGATCTCGACATACACACCCGATATCCAGGCGCTCCGGGCAGCGTCCACGCACATCGTCATCGGCGGCGGAGAGATCTCCGGCCAGCAGGCCGCCCATCGCGCGGCGGCCGCGCTCGCCTCCCAACTCGGGATCGAACTCACGGTGTTCCCGGGAGGCCACGGCGGCGACAAAGCCGACCCGGTCGATTTCGCCGAGGCCGTCCGGGCTGCGCTGAAGAGCTGACGGATCAGGTCGAGAACTCGCACGCGAGCTCGCGACGCTTCTCGGCCTCGGCCGAGACGGCCAACCGGCGGCTCACGCCTTCGAGCGCTACGGGTTGCGCGCCCGGTGAGTCGTTGACCGCGTGGAGGAACTCCGCACCGGTCAGCCGCAGCAGCACGGCGTTGGACGTCACGTTCACATCCGCGGTCCGCGGGATCTCGCGCAACAGGCCGATCTCACCGAAGTAGTCGCCCTCGCGCAGGACGGCGACGACCTCGGGCGCGCCGCGCTCGTCGCGGACGGTGACCTGGGCCATGCCCGACTCGATCGCGTAGAAGTCCTGCGCCGGGTCGCCCTGCCGGATGACGGTGTCGCCGGCCGGAACGGTGACGCGTTCGGCCGAGGCGGCCATGGCCTCGAGCACCCCACGCGGTGCCTGCCGGAAGATGCTGAGCCGGCCGAGGAGCTCGATCGCCGGCCGCAGCTCCTCGAGATGCGCCGCAGCTTCTCGGTCCATCGCGCGCAGCCGCGGCAGGAACCACAGCGCGATCAATCCGGGCGCCGCGCCGAAGACGATCAGCCCTGTAGTCAGATCACCGACGCCGACGATCGCCGGCGTGAGGAACGATCCGACGAAGATCCCGGCGACCGCGAGTGAGAAGACCACGCCGAAGACCCGTCCGACCACGTCCTTCGGGGCCCACCGCTGAAGCGCCGTGATGACGAGGACGTCGACGATGATCGTGCCCGCGCCGCGCGCCGTCTGCACGAAGAAGGCCGCGGTCGGCGAGTGGATCACGAGCATCAGCAACGTCGGCGCCGTGTACAGGACGAAGCCCCCGACCATGATCGTGCCGATGCCGGGCTTCTGTGCGAGACGGTTCGTGATGAAGGACGCGATCAACCCGCCCGCGCCGAGCGCGGCCAGCAGGGTGCCGTATCCGTCTGCTCCGGTCCCGAGTTTCTCCTTCGAGATGAGAACGAACAGCACCGTGTCGGTTCCGTAGATGAAGCTCGTCGCGACGATGAACACGACGAGGATGCGCGCAGGGCGCGAGCCGGCGATCGCTCCGATCCCTTCGCGAACGCGCTTCCACATCCCGGACGCCGCCGCGGCTTCGGCCGCTGTGGCCCGGCTGCGCGACCGCATCAGGAGCACCGCGATCGCCGACAGGCCGAACGTCGCCGCGTTCACGAAGAAGGCCATCGCCGGGGACCCGAGCGCGAGCAGCCCGGCCCCGATCGCCGGGCCGATGATGATCGAGATGTTCTGCACGGCGCTCTCGATCCCGTTTGCGGCCGCCAGGTCGTCCTCGCCGACGAGCTCGGGCGTCATCGCCGCGACGGACGGCGCGTACGGCGTGCCGGCGGTCGTCGTCAGGAACGCGAGAACGCCGGCGACAAGAACCGGGCCGTTGGTCTGCGCGACGACCCCGAGGCCGATCATCAGACCGATCCGGATCAGATCGCAGACGATCATCACCATGCGACGCTCGAAGCGATCGGCGATCTCGCCGCCGAGCGGCCCGAACACAACGTACGGCGTGATCCGCAGTCCGGTGACGATGCCGACCCATGTGGCCGAGTGCGTCGCGTCGTACACGAAGACGACGAGCGCGACGTTGTACAGCCAGTCGCCGATCTGCGAGACGGTGAGACCCGCGAGCACGCGACGGTAATCGCGATGCTGCAGCGCCGCCCGATAGCTGCCCGGCTTACCCCTCAACGGATGCGTCCCCGTTCGCCGTGAACGTCGGTGACCACGACGCGCGGGATTCTATCCCCGGGGTTTCGTCAGGCCGGTGCGCCGCTCGTCCAGTCGGCGAATCCGGTCGGCGCGTGCGGCCCGAGGATCAGCTGCTCGAGCACGCCGATCCCGTCACCTTTCTCGCTGTGCACGCGCACGAGCTGCTCGACGTGGTAGTTCTCCGGCAGCAGCAGGTCGAGGTCCTTCTCGTGCCACATGTCGCTGCCGACCTCTTCCTCGCCGTGCCACAACCCGTGGATCCACTTGGGGTTGAGGTACCCGATGCCTTTCAAACGGAAGTCGAGGACCGGTTCGAGCTCCTGCCGCTCGACGCCGTCGGCGAAGGTGAACGTGAACGTCGACGAGTCGGTGACGCGCGTCCCGGGCCGCATCTTGAGTTCGTAGTTGAGGCCGCGTGGGCGGCGCAGCCCGCTTTCGTCCCCCCACGTCTGCTGCCCGGCTTTCAGCAGCGGGACCTCGGAGGCCGTCCAGTACCAGCAGTACCCGTCGGGCTTCTCGAAGAGCATGACGTGCGTACACCGGTCCTCGAAGTGGACCGGTGCCCATAGGTAGAAAACGCCCGGCGGGTTGCCGCTGCGCGGCGGAGCGCCGCCCGGCGCCTCGCCGATCCAGCGGATGCCCCACGAGCGGTCCTTCGTTCCGCGCGAGTTCTCGCGCGTGACGGCGATGCGGTCGCCGCCGGTGTCGATCGTGCCGGCCCACGTTCCGTACTGGGTCAAGCGCGTCATGTCCTGCGCGACGGAGACGCCGGCGATCTGCGTCTGGCGCGGCTCCTCGATCGCCATCGTGCGCGCCTCCCAGGTGATGTCGGCACCGATGCCGAGATGCTCCGCATCGACGATCACGCGGTTGACGCGCAGCGGCTCGACGACCTCGATCGAGATCGGGCCGATCTTCGAGATCGTGTGATCGAGCGGAAGCCGCCCGGACGCGAACACGGCGCGCTGCACGCCGCCTTGCAACACGCTGAAGGCTGCGTCGATCACGTCGCGGTTCGGATAGACCCCGAGCGCGACGGCGAAGAACCAGTCGCCGCCGATGTCGTATCCGTTGAAGAAGTAACGGTCGTAATAATTGCGGTCCCCACTGACGGGATGCGCGACCGGCATCGACGTCTGATGAACGGCGTAATCGTCGAACGGCGTGATCATGGGCCTCACCCTCCCCCACCGACGTGCTTACGATTGTTGAAACCTGTTCTAATAGTCAAGACGTGTCTAACGGATCGCCACTCTCCGCTCGGTACGGCCCGTGGGCCGTCGTCATCGGCGCCGGGCAAGGGATCGGTGCCGAGTTCTGCCGGCAGCTCGCCTCGCGTGGCCTGAACCTGGTGATGGTGGCCCTCGAAGACGAGGAGCTGCGAGCGCTCTCTCAGAAGCTCGTCGACGCGCACGGGATCGAGGCCCGCGCGGTTGTCGGAGACATCATGGCGCCGGACGTCCTGAGGAACGTCGCAGCGGCCGCAGAGAATCTCGACATCGGCCTCCTCGTCTACAACGCCGCGCTGTCGTCAACCGAGGCATGGCTGGACACGCCGATCGAACGTCATCTCGCGATGATCGATGTCAATGTGCGCGGACCGTTGATCCTGATGGATCACTTCGTGCGACCGATGATCGCGCGCCGCCGCGGCGGCGTGATCTTGCTGAGCTCGATGTCCGCGCTGCAGGGCTCACCGATGGTCGCGACCTACGCGGCGACGAAGGCGTTCACCCTGAACCTCGCCGAGTCGCTGTGGGACGAATGGCGCCGCGCCGGGGTCGATGTGATGGCGTTGGTCCCCGGACAGACGGACACGCCGGGGTTCCGGGCGAGCGCACCGCGTTCGACGCGGGGAGGACCCGCGCCGATGGAGGTCGGGCCGGTCGTTGCCGAGGCCCTCGCTGCGCTCGGCTCTGGTCCATCAGTCATCCCGGGGCGTCTGAACAAAGTGCTCGGCTACACCTTCTCGCGCGTGCTCCCGCGCCGGCGCGCGGTCGGCTACATGGGCCGCACCCTTCGCGCGATGTACGGGAAGCGCGAGAGTCGCGGCTGACCGGCCGGCGCTGTGGAAACGTGGCGCCCGACAAAACAGCAACTCGCGGATGCGCGCGGGAAGACGATCCGCGATGTCATCGCACCGGATCTCAAGGTGCTGTTCGTCGGCATCAACCCGGGTTTGTACTCGGGCGCCGTCGGCCGCCACTTCGCGCGGCCCGGCAACCGCTTCTGGAAGACGCTCCACCGCGCCGGGTTCACCGACGTGGAACTCTCGCCGTTCGACCAAGAGCGCCTGCTCGATCACGGCCTCGGCATCACGAATCTCGTCCGGCGGACGACGGCCACGGCGGCTGAGCTCTCGCCCGAGGAGCTCCGCCGCGGCAGCGTGTCGATCACCCGCAAGGTGAAGCACTACCGCCCGCGCGTCGTCGCCGTCCTCGGGATCGGCGCGTACCGCGCGGCGTTCGAGCGGCCGCGCGCGACGATCGGCCTTCAGTCCGAAAAGATCGAGTCCGCTCGGGTCTGGGTTCTGCCGAACCCGAGCGGACTCAACGCCAACTATCAACTCCCCGAACTCGCGCGATGGTTCCGCGCGCTCAAACGCGACGTGCCTACATCTCGGGCATCGGGCTCATGAGCTGGAAGTAATTGTTGTCGGGGTCCGAGAACGTACAAACCCACATCTCCATCGACGGCTCCGGCTTGTAGGGCTCCTGCACGACCGTCGCGCCGACCTTCTTGAACTTCTCGAACTCGCCCTTCACATCTTCCGTCTCGATGTTCAAGAGGATGCGACCCGGCGACGTGTTCTTTCCCTTGATCTGATCGTGGTGCGCGACGGTGATGCTGCCGTTGCCTATCTGCCAGCCGATGTAGTCTCCGTCCTCCCACGTCGGCGAGCCGAAGAGCTTCGCATAATAGTCCTTCAGCGCCTTCGGATCCTCGGATCCGATCATGATGCTGTTCAAGTTCATGATCCCTCCTTTACGACGCGATACCACAGATGCGTGACGGCCGGTGAATCGACGATGCGCGTCTTCTCGAAGCGGATGTCGTCGTCGATGTTCGCGAACAACGGGACGCCGCCGCCCAGAGAGATCGGGACGAGGTCGACCTCGATCTCGTCGAGCAGCCCGGTGTTGATGTACTGCTGGATGGCATTGGCCCCCGCGACGGCAACATCCTTGCCGCCCGCTGCCTCTCGCGCCTGGGACAGCGCACTCTCGATCCCATCCGTGACAAAGGTGAACGTCGTTCCTCCCTTCTTCGCGAGCGGTTCGCGTGCACGGTGAGTCAGCACGAACACCGGCCTCTGGAACGGCGGCTCGTCGCCCCATGCTTCCTCGGCGTTGTCGAACATCCGGCGGCCCATGATGAACGCGCCCGCACGCTCGAACGCTTCCTTCATAACAGCGTCGTCTTGGTTCGTCTCGCCGCCCTCCAACCTATGCGGCTCGCGCCAGCTCTTGAGCCCGTATATCCACTCGTGCAGCTGATCGCCGCCGTCCCCGAGGCCGTTGTCCGGCCCGTCGTTCGGTCCGGCGATGTAGCCGTCCAGGGACATCGACATGCCCGCGTAAAGCTTGCCGGCCATCTCTCCCCTCCTTCCCGCCGCGAGCCCGGTTAATCCTTCAGCACTCCGCGGACGCGGGTTCCACGAAACGCCGCACCGGAACGCACTTCTCGTCGACGACGACGGACTCCTCGACCTCGATCTCACCGCCGGCGCGCGTGTGCCGGAGGAAGGCCAGCACGAGCGTCGCGAGCACGATCGAACCGATCACGCTGATGGTTGCCGCGACGTGGAGCCCTTGTGTGAACGCGTCGCGGGCGGCCGTGACGAGCTCGGAGCCGACCCGGCCCGGCAGAGTGCCCGCCGCTTCGATCGCACCACCGAGCGTGTCCTTCGCGGCGTTCGCCGCCTGCGCCGGGATCGACGACGAGATCGCGTCCGACACCGCTCCGCGGTAGATCGCGACACCGATGCTGCCGAAGATCGCGATGCCCAGCGCGCCGCCGAACTCTGCGGCGGTTTCCGAAAGGCCGGCCGCCGAGCCGGCGCGCTCGGGTGGCGCCGATCCGATGATCAAGTCATTCGTCAGCGTGAACACCGGAGAGGCGCCCATCGCCAGAAGGATCGACCCGATCGCGATGACGAGGAATCCTGTGTGGGCATCGAACTGTGAGAAAACAGCGAAACCGAACGCTTCGATCACAAGTCCGCCGGCCATCACGTACGCGTGCCGGACGCGGCGCGCGATGACGGGCGTGATGTTCGAGCCCACCACGAACGCCAGCGCCCACGGCAGCGTCCAGAGACCGGCCTCGAGCGGTGAAAGCCCGAGCACCAGCTGCAGGTATTGCGGCAGGAACAGGAAGCCGCCGAACACCAAGAAGATCCCGAAGCCGTAGGTCGCCAGCGACGCGCTGAACGCCGGCTGGCGGAAGAGCGCGAGATCGATGAACGGATCCGCGAGCGTCGACTGCCGCCGCACGAAGACGTATGCGAGGATCAAACCGGCGCCCATGAACGCCACCGCCAGCGGGCTCACGCCGTTCTGCGCGATCTGCTTGAGCCCGAAGATCACGGCGAGCACGGCCGACAGGGACAGCGCCGCGCTCGGCAGGTCGGGCCGACCCGCGCTCTCGTCCTTGTACTCCGGGAGGAACCGCGGCCCGAGGATCAGCAGGAGCGCCATCACCGGGACCGCGAGGAGGAACACCGCGCCCCACCAGAAGTATTCGAGCACCACGCCGCCGAGCAACGGGCCGATGGCGCCGCCTGCGGAGAAAGACGTGATCCAGATGCTGATCGCGACCGTGCGCTGCTGGGGGTCGAGGAACATGTTGCGGATAAGCGACAGCGTCGACGGCGCCAGCGTCGCTCCGGCGATGCCGAGGAGCGCGCGCGTGGCGATGAGCATCTCGGCGGTTTGCGAGAAGGCCGCGATCACGGAGGCGACGCCGAACGCGGAGGCGCCGATCATCAGCAGCCGGCGGCGGCCGATGCGATCGCCGAGCGTGCCCATCGTGATCAGCGATCCGGCGACCATGAATCCGTAGATGTCGATGATCCAGAGCAGCTGCGAACTGCTCGGCTTGAGGTCTTCACTGATGGCGGGAACCGCGAGGTGCAGGACGGTCAGGTCCATCACGTAGAGGACGCACGCGATGGCGATGACCCCGAGGCCGATCCATTCCTTCCGCCCCGCCTTCGGGGGGACCACCGCTTGCCCTGCCGCCATCGCTCTCACCTCGCTCATCCGGCTGCCTTCACCAGGAACGTCGGACCCGGTGACGCTATTTCGACATCTCTGACCAGCGTTTTCCGTTCCGCTTGGGTAGACGACCGCTCCGCCGGAAACTCATCTGTCCCGGCGGCGATGAGTTTCCGCGGCCCGCGCCGTCTCAGACGGTAGTGGCCGTGCGACAGAGCGAGCGAGCGGATTTCGGCGTCACGCCGCTGGCCTATGATGGCCGCCGGACCTCGCCGCGAGGAGTGACGGTGGCCGACCTCAAGACGACGGAAACGACTCTCGACGCCGGCGACCTCGAGCGCCGCCTCGAGCAACATCGCGTCGAGCTGACCGCGTACTGCTACCGCATGCTCGGCTCTGGCTTCGAGGCCGAGGACGCCGTGCAGGAAACCCTGCTGCGCGCGTGGCGGAACTTCGATCAGTTCGAAGGCCGGTCGTCGTTACGCTCGTGGCTGTATCGCATCGCGACCAATGTC
>JBASRP010000184.1:0-3736 GCA_049273905.1 Actinomycetota bacterium | reverse complement strand
AGCGCGCGCGCGATCGCGACGCGTTGCTGCTCGCCGCCCGACAGGCGTGAGGGAAGGTGCGTCGCGCGCGACGCGAGACCCACCAGCTCCAGGAGCTCGAGCGCGCGCGTCCGGCGCGCGTGCTTGTCGCCGCCGCGCGGGACCATCGCGATCTCGACGTTCTCCTGCGCGTTGAGCGTCGGGATGAGATTGAAACTTTGGAAGACGAAGCCGATCGCTTCGCTGCGGAGGCGCGTCAGAGCTTTGTCGTCGAGCTCGGTGAGCTCGCGGCCGTCGAGCTGTACCGAACCCCCGCCGGCGCGATCGAGCGCGCCGAGCAACTGCAGCAGCGTCGTCTTGCCCGACCCACTCGGGCCTTCGATCGCGACGAACTCCCCGCGACCGATCTCGAACGAGACGCCGTCGACGGCGCGTACTTCCCGTCCGCCGACCCGGAACGTCTTGCTCGCGTCGCGCAGCGTGTAGAGCGGTGCTGTTTCACTCATCAGGGTCTCCCGTTCATCCGATCGTGCGCAGCGCGTCCGCGGGCGACAGGCGTGCGGCGCGCCAGCCGCCGACCGTCCCGGCGAGGATGCCGCCGAGAACCGCGAAGCCGACGCCGAGCAAAAGGGTCATGACGCCGACGGGCGCCGTCAGATGGATCGTCGACGTCGTTGTGACGGCCTCCGTCGACTGGCCGAAAAGGGCCGAGGCCGCGGAGCCTGCGAAGCCCGGCACGCCCGTGCTCGTCGCGGTGAGCTCGGGCGAGAACGCACCGACCGCCCACGCGGCGGCGAAACCGATCCCGATCCCCAGCACGCCGCCGAGCAACCCGATGCCGACCGTCTCCGCCAACACCTGGCGCACGACGCGCCCCTTCGACCAGCCGATCGCGCGCAGCGTTCCGATCTCGCGCACCCGCTTCGCGATCGACCCGAGCGTCAGCAACATCGCGATCGCGAACGCCGCGGCGAGCACGATGACGCCGAGGGCGCCGCCGAGCCGGCTCGCGAGATTCTTCGCATCCTTCAAGCTGCCGGTCACCTGATCGGCGAGGGACTTGGTCGTCACGACCTGTGCGCCGGGCAGCGCCTTGGAGATCTTGGCGGCGACCGTGTCGACATCGTCGGCGTCCTTCACCTTGACGAGGACCTGCGTGACACGGCCTTGCTTGCCGGCGAGCTCTTGCAGCGTCGTCAGCGGGAAGTAGATGTCGGCAGTGCTCCCGGTCAGCGTCGGGTTCACCAACCCGACGACGGTGAACGTCTTGCCGTTGATCGTGACCGTTGATCCGACTTTGAGGCTGTTCTTCGACGCATACCCAGTCGCTACGAGGATCTGATCGGTCGCGCCCTTAGCGATCCAGCTCCCGGACACCAGCTGCTCGGTCGTGACGAGACCTTCCTTCGGGGTCGCGGGGTCGATCCCGGCCGCCGTGTAGCTCGTGGTCGTGATGTCGGTCGAGGGTGGGTTCACCGCCTGCTGGATCGTGCGCAGCGGCGTGATGACCGAGGCCTCGAACTTCTGGAAGCGCTCCGGCAGGCACTTCTGGAACGCGTCGCCACCGCGCCGCGTGCCGCCCCCGCTACCACCGCCACCGCCGCCCGGCGGCGGGCCGAAGGTGACGCCGGCCTTCTCGAGGCAGGAGCGGAACGCTGCCTGCTCGGCGTCGGTCATCGGTTCCGGGCGGACGGTGGTGGTGATCGTCTCGCCGCCGGTTTGAAGCTCGGCGACGATCTGCGGCACGGTGCCGGTCTGGTGCTGCGCGAGCAGGGTCAGTCCCGCCGTCGCCGACGTGACGCCGTCGATCTTCTCGACCTCCGCGACCGCGGCGTCGGGGAAGCTCAGCAACGTCGCGGACAGGAAGAAGTCGCGGGTGAACTTGGTGCCCGGCTTCCCGAGCTTGGAGAGATCCGTGATCAGGTTCGCGTTCTCTTCGAGGATGGCTTTGGTGTCCTCGTCGTTCAGCGCGGTGAGGTTCCCGCCGCGTCCGGCGCCCGGACCGGGGCCGACGCCGAAGAAACCGCCGCGCGGCTGCTGCGTGGCCGTCGGGCTCGGGGTCGGGGTCGGGGTCGGGGTCGCGCTCGCCCCCGACGTGGACGTCGCTCCGACGACCCGCGTCACGAGGATGTCCGTGCCGATGGAGCGCAACGGCGCGAGGACCTCATCCTGCGCGTCGTCGAGACCTTGCGACACGCCGATGATCCCGATGACGAGCCCGACCCCCGCGGCGAGACCGAGGGCGGTGACGATCGTGCGGCCGAGCCGTCTCCTGAGTTCGTTTCCGACGTAGCCGATCTGGACCATCGCCGTCCTTTCCGCCCGGGGGACGCAATCAGACCAGGCCCCGATGAGAGGCCGGTGAGAGGTGCTAGAGAGAGTGCCTAGACAGGCGGGAGCTAGCGGTCACCGCGGCGCGCGGGCAGGGCCTGCGGCGCGGGCGGGGCGGCCGGAGGCTCCCCTCGTACGTTCTCCAGACCTTCGTCGGGCTCGGTGGCGAAGAAGACGGCATCGGGGACTGAGGCGTCCGTGTTGCGCTCGATGATCTGCGCCAGCGTGCTCCGATACGAGATCCCGTAACGCGAGCGGATCATCGTCAACGTCGGGTCGTTCGCGTAGAAGAAACGGTCTCCGTCGCGCAGTGCCGTGAATTGGCGCGTCCACGCTGCGGCCTGCAGTTCTCCGAACTCGGAGCCGGGGAGGTGCGGTTCGCTGAGCATGCCGACGAACGGGTCGATCGCGCCCACGGTCTTGTAGACGGCGCGAAGCCGTGCGGCCAAGGTCGTGCGGCGAAGCCCGGCGACAGCGTTCTCCTCGGCGTCCGCTGTTCCGATCCTGACAGGGTTGCCGTTCGCGTCGACCAGCCGGACGAAGTCGAGGATCTCGGGATCGTCGATCGGGTCGGCGGCGTCGATCGCGGGATCGGACGGGAAGCGGTCCGTCGCCTCTCCCGTGATCGCCGTGAACGACGGTTTCAGTGCCAGGCCGAACGCACGCCGCAGCTCGTTGTAGCTCGGCATCCCGTGGTCGCGTCCGCGCTCGATGTCGATCGCGCCGAGATCGGCAACGGCGGAGAAGCACTCGGGGCGGAGGATCGGCTGTCCGCAGACCGCGGGATCGGGTACGCCCGGCCGCGGGATCTTGAACAGCACGCTCCGGAGCGCGTTGTCGATCTGCTCGTCGTTCCGATACTGGCGTTCCGCGCTGAGGCTCGCCAGGAACCGGCCGATCCCCACCTGTCCCAGGATGTCGGGGTTCCCGAACGCGACCGTCAGGGGGATCTGCAGCGAACGCCGGCCGTCCTCGAGACGGATCTCGATCCCGCGCGAGCGGAACTCTATGAGCTGGCGGTTGGTGAAGTCGCCCTTCTCGTAGATGACGTCGAACTGGCCGTGCACCATGCTGTGACCGCGGTACGCGACGACGCTGAACTCGTTCGTCAACGAGGGATCGATCGATGCGTCGTACCCTCGGTATGGGGCGATCTTCAGTCCGAGCGCCGGCAGGAACTCGTTGTACGTGACGTACTGGATCTCGGCCGACACGACGCGCCGCGCGATCCGGAATTTCTCCTCCTCGGACAGCGACGACGGGAGCGCCGCCACGATGCGGTTGTGCTCGCGGGCGAACAGCGTGTGCACCGCCGTCAGCGCGGCGTTCTCGTTCACGCGCACGTCCCCGGCGACACGTGCCGCATCGGGACGGCCCGCCAGCGGGCCGAACAGCTCCGTCGCGGGACTCCTGCGCGCGTCGCCGC
>JBASRP010000181.1:0-3893 GCA_049273905.1 Actinomycetota bacterium | reverse complement strand
GGTGTACGACGCGAACGCCACGCTGATCGCCGCGATGTGCGAGGCGGCCGGCGCGATCGTGACGCTCGTCGGCTCGGTCGGCGACGATCCGCGCGCGGTCGCCGACTGGCTCGACGGCGCGGCGGGGATGGCCGATCTCATCGTCACCTCCGGCGGCGCGTCGGTGGGGGAGCACGACTGGCTGCGCGACGTCCTCGAGCGCTACGGCGAGCTGTCGCTCTGGCGCGTCGCGATCAAGCCCGGGAAGCCGATCGCGTTCGGCCGCGTCGAAGGCCGGCCCGTTCTCGCGCTGCCCGGGAATCCGGGTTCGGCGTTCGTCGGCGTGCACGTGTTCGTCGCCGCGGCGATCCGCGTGCTCGGCGGACGCGATGCCGCTCCGGCGTCTTTGCGCGCGATCCTGTCCGAGGACGTGAAGGGTTCGCCGTCGCGCACGCTCTTCTGCCGCGTGCGTCTCGCCGGAAATCGCGCGGTCCCGCTTCCCGCGCAGTCCTCCGTCGTGCTGTCGAACATCATCCCGACCGAGGGGTTCGCGATCGTCCCGCCCGGCGGGCTGCCGGCCGGCGCGGAGGTGCGCGTCGAACTGGTGGGCGGGTCATGAGCGACGTCCACATGGTCGACGTCGGCGACAAGCCGGAATCCGAGCGCGAAGCCACAGCGGCGTGCCGTCTCGTCTGCGAGCCGGCGACCCGCGACCGTCTGCTTTCGGGCGCCGTCGCCAAGGGCGACGCGGTCGCCGCCGCGCGCGTGGCCGGCATCCTCGCCGCGAAGCGCGTGCCGGAACTCATCCCGTTGTGCCACCCGCTGCGCATCACGCAGATCGAGATCGACTTCGCCCCGGCCGGGGACGAGGCCGTAGAGATCCGCGCGACCGTGCGCGGCCGCGACCGGACCGGCTTCGAGATCGAAGCTCTGACCGCCGCCTCGATCGCCGCGCTGACCCTCTACGACATGGGCAAGGCCGAGGACCCGCAGATGCGCGTCGAGGCGCTGCGCGTCGTCGCGAAATCCGGCGGGAAGTCGGGGAGCGTGACCTTCGAATGAGGCCGGGCGAGTGAGGGTCGGCGTGCTCACCATCTCGGACCGCCGCGCGCGGGGCGAGGGCGAGGACGAGGGCGGGCCACTCGTCGAGGAGATGGTTACCGGCGCCGGCGGGGAGATCGTCATCCGCGACGTCGTGGCCGACGAGCGCGATCACATCACCGCCCGGCTGCGCGCGTGGTCGAACTCCGGCGATGTGGACGTGATCATCACAACCGGCGGCACCGGCCTCGGACCGCGTGACGTCACGCCCGAGGCGGTGCGCGAGATCATGGACCGCGAGGCCCCGGGCATCGCGGAGCTGATGCGCGCGGCCGGCATGCGCCACACCCCGTTCGCTGCGCTCTCGCGCCAGATCGCCGCGCAACGCATGAAGACGTTGATCATCACTCTGCCGGGCTCGCTGAAAGCGATCGCCGAGTCGCTCGACCCTGTGCTGCCGATCCTCGGCCACGCCGTCGAGATGATGCACGGCGGTTCGCCGCCGGCGTAGCCCGCTTTCGTTCGCGCGCATCCCGCGCGCTATGCTTGCGATAGTTACCGGCTGGTAACCGCGGCTCCTGCTGCCGCGGCCGCGCCACGGGGAGGCATCGCATGGACTTCCGCGACACACCCGAAGAAGCCGCGTTCCGCAAAGAGATCCGCGACTGGCTCGAAACGAACGTCCCCGCGGACTGGGATCGCAGCCAGCTGACGCTCATCCCACCCGAGGACCGGCTCGAGATGCTGCGCGCGTGGCAGGGGAAGCTGCACGAAGGCGGCTGGGCCGGCATCGCGTGGCCGAAGGAGTACGGCGGCCGCGGTGCGACGATGATCGAGACCGCGATCTTCAACCAAGAGATGGCGCGTTCGAAAGCGCCGCCGCCGATCAACGTGATCGGTCTCGGCATGGCCGGGCCGACGATCATCGCGCACGGCACGCACGAGCAGAAAGATCGCCACCTCGAGAAGATCCTTTCGGCCGAGGAGATCTGGTGTCAGGGGTTCAGTGAGCCGGGCGCCGGCAGCGACCTCGGCGGCTTGCGATCGACCGCGATCCTCGACGGCGACTCGTGGATCATCAACGGGCAGAAAGTGTGGACGTCTCTTGCGCACGTGTCGGACTGGTGCATCTTCCTGGCGCGGACGGACACGACGGCGCCGAAACACAAGGGCATCACGTACCTGCTCGTGGACATGCACACGCCGGGCATCGAGGTGCGGCCGCTCAAACAGATCACAGGCTCGGCGGACTTCAACGAGATGTTCTTCACCGACGTGCGGGTGCCGCGCGAGAACGTGCTCGGCGAGATCAACGACGGATGGCGCGTGGCGATGACGACGCTGCTGCACGAGCGCGGGACGCTCGGCTTCGCGCTTTCGGTCGGCGCCCGCGTCGCGCTGGACGAGCTGATCACGCTCGCGAAAGAGACGAAGCGCAACGGCAAGCGCGCCTACGACGATCCCCTGGTCCGTCAACGGATCGCCGCGCTGCACGTCGAGGTCGAGTCGCTGAAGCTCAACAATTACCGCGCGCTCACGTCGGTGTTGAAGACGGGCATCCCGGGGCCCGAAGGCTCGCTCGGAAAACTGATATGGAGCGAGTCGATGCAGCGTCTCGGCGACCTGGCCGTCGAGATCCTCGGCCCGGCCGGGATGCTCGAGAAGTGGTCGGAGAACCCGCGGGTCTCGACGTGGCAGTACATCCACCTGCGCTCGCGCGGCCACACGATCGAGGCGGGCACCAGCGAGATCCTCCGCAACATCGTGGCCGAGCGCGTGCTCGGGCTTCCCAAACACAAATAGGAGCCGGTCATGGACTTCGGGTTCACCGACGAACAGGAAGCGCTGCGCAAGTCCGCGCGCGAGTTCCTCACCGAGCGCTCGACGACGCAGCTCGTCCGCACGCTGATGGAGCACAAGACCGGGCTCGACGAGGGGCTGTGGAAAGAGATGGCCGGGCTCGGCTGGATGGGGATCGCGATCCCCGAAGAGGACGGCGGCCTCGGTCTCGGGATGATCGAGCTCGGGATCCTCGCCGAGGAGACCGGTCGCGCGATCCTGCCGTCGCCGTTCTACTCGTCGGTCGGGCTCGCCGCGCCGGTCATCGCCGCGGCCGCCGAGGGGACGCTCCGCAAGGAGCTGCTGGGCGGGATCGCGTCGGGGGAGTCCCGGGCGACCGTCGCCCTGCCCGAGGCCGAAGGACGCTGGGACGCCGCCGGTGTGAAGACGAAGGCGGTGCGCGACGGAGAGGGCTACACGATCACCGGGACCAAGGTCTTCGTCCCAGACGCACATCTAGCGCAGGAGATCGTCGTCGTCGCGCGCACCACGCGCGCGAGAGACCCGCGCGAAGGGATCTCGCTGTTCGCCGTTCCCACCTCAGACGCGAAGGTGAAGATCAAACAGCTGGACACGATCGACCGCACCCGGCGCCTCGCGCGCGTCCGCCTGTCGGGCGTGACCGTCGGCGCCGACCGGCTCCTCGGCAAGGAAGGGGAGGGCTGGCCGGTCCTCGAGCGCGCGCTCGACCGCGCCGCGACGACGCTGTCCGCGGAGGCGACCGGTCTCGCGACCAAAGTGCTCGAGCTGTCGCGCGACTACGCGAAGGAGCGCACGCAGTTCGACAAGCCGATCGGCTCGTTCCAGGCGATCAGCCACAAGGTCGCCGACATGCTGCTGCTGACCGAGAACGCGCGATCGAACACCTACTACGCCGCGTGGGCCCTCGACGAGGGGGCGCCCGACGCCGCGCTCGCGACGGCGACCGCCAAGGTGGCTGCGTCAGAGGCCGCCCGCATCGTCGCGCAGAACGGCATCCAGGTGCACGGCGGCATCGGCTTCACGTGGGAGCACGACATGCATCTGTACTACCG
>JBASRP010000167.1:0-10647 GCA_049273905.1 Actinomycetota bacterium | reverse complement strand
CGCGAGCAACGCGATCGCGAGCCCGAGCGGCGACCCGACGCCCGTCGCCGGGAGCGCCGACGCCTTCCCCGAGAACGTCCGCGAGGTCTTCGCGCCGAGGACCTTCGTCGAGCTCGAGGCCGGGCATGTCGACGGTCCGCACGTCGGCGGAGTCGGCGGCGGCTTGTAGCCGTCCGGGAAGTTGCGCGCCTTCCCCTCCGGCGGGCCTACGTCCCACGGCGTCGGGCACGTTCCCGTGATGTCACAGACGGGGCGGTCGTTCTGACCGTCGCCATCCGTGTCCACGAAGATCAGGCTGGCCTGCGTCAGCATGTCGACCGCGTCCGGAACGCCCGGCGTCACCGCAAGCTTGCTGCCGTCGAGCGGGTTGTTGCACGGCGGCAGGATCACGGCGTTCGACGTGGCCGCTTCGCCGTCCGGCGAGCGGACGTTGTCTTGCCAGCAGTTCGTCAGCCCCAGGCCGTCCCATCCGAAGTCCGTCCCGTTCTGCGATCCCTCGGGCTTCGCCGGGTTGTACATCTTGTTGCCGATGAACTGGTTGCCTTCGTTGATGAACGGCGGTGCGAACGGTCCGCCGTCGACGACCGGCGCCCCCGGACCGAGGACGATTCCGGGCCCGCTGATGAACCAAACGCCGCGCCAGTCCTGACCCCAGATCTCGTTGTTGCGCACTACGTTGTTGTTACCGCTCGCTATCCAGACGCCCAGACCCACCGGCATCAAGATGCTGTTCGCGAAGACGGTGGCGCGCACGTCGGATTCCGTCGAATGCACGTTGAAGTTGTTGTCGTGCACCTTGTTGTTCTCGAAGAGCAGGTCGTTCTGAGGGTAGTTGGGGTGGTCGGTTTCGGAATCTGTGACGAAGCCGACCGCGTTGTCGTAGAGCTCGTTGTGGTGGAACCACACGTCGTCGCCCTGCGTGCCCGAGTAGCCGAGGACGTTGTGATGCGACTTGCAGTACCTGATCTCCGTCGAGACCCGCGCGCCGTGGATATCCGCCGAGCTGCCGGGATAGATCCCGCCGTCCCCGCCGCCGAAGGCTTCGCAGTACTGCATCAAGCCGTGGTCGTTGCCGAAGGTGAGGAACGGATACTCGCGCGCGTAGCCCGACACCACGTGATCGATGACGAACCCGTCGGTGTCGAGGACGTAGATCCCGTGATCGAAGCCGTGCCACGTCGAGAGATTCTCGATGATGAGGCCGTCGGACCGGTCGCCGCGGATCGTCACGTGCTTCTTGAATTCCGCGTCGACGACGACGTCTTCGGGCTTCTGCCCCATGCCGCGCAGGGTGATGTTCTTCTTGCCGACGATCGCGACCAGGTTCTCCGCGTTCGGCTTCGCGAGCATGTACTCGTACGAGAAGGTTCCGTTCTCGTTGTCCGGCGTTCCGTTGGGCACCAGGCGGCTCGGCTCCTCTTTGTAGAAGCCCGGCCAGATCCGGATCAGGGTCGCGGTGGTGTTCCCCGCCGGGAGGCTGTCGATCGCGGCCTGGATGTGTTCGAAGGGACATTCGCCCGTCTTGCAGACGTCGATCGTGACCGCGTGGGCGCGGGTCAGGTCGGGGACCTTCCCCGGCCGCGGCGGCGACTCGACGTGACGCTCGGCATGCCCGAAGGCGGCGCTCGGTATCAGGATCGCCGCGGAAAGGACGGCGGCAAGTAAGGCGTGACGGCGCATCGAGGGGATCTCCTTCTTCGGCGGTGGTGAAAGAAGGATTTCTCTCTGGGCCGGGTGGTTCCCTGCCGCGGGGCTAGCGGAGGGAATGCGGGAACGCGTTACTGCAGGTGGCGGGCGTTATGCCGGCCCCTTCGAGGGCGGTCCGCGCGGAGGATCGGCCGAGGTTCGCCGATCGCCAGGACGGTTCCGGCGAGAGGAGCTCGGCACGGATGCACAGGGCCAGGTGCAGCCGCGTCGCGTCCGGGCCGTTGAGCCGGCTGAGAAGTGGTGTCAGGATGGGGACGGCGTCGTTTCCGAGCACCGACCCGAGGTAGTCGACGTCGATCTTGCCGGTCGCCTCGAAGCGCGCGACGTTACGTTCGGCAACGAACCGCTCGGGGTTCATGACATTGATCGTAAGAAGCGCCAAGAACGCGACCGCGAGGAAGCCGGCGACGACGTTGGCGCGCCGAGACCACCAGATCGCACCCAGCAGCACGAGGAGGATCGCGCCGATCGCGACGATCGCAACGTAGCCGATGAAGCGATCGGTTGTGAATCCGAAGGTGCCCTCGTAGAGGGCGAGCCGCGTGACGGCCGAAGCGAGAACGACGCCGGTCAGTCCTACCATCGCGGTAACGAGTCCGCGGAACCAGCGCTCGTGCCCCGGGTGGTCACGGCGCCCGGCGTCCCATGTCGCCAAGATCACGAGGACCGCTAGCGCGGCCGCTGCGGCGAGTTGGAAGAAGCCCGAGCGCGCGTACTCCGCGTACGACAGTCCCTTCGTGACCGACACACGGTGGTGCCCGCCGAAGAGATAGGCGAACTGCACGACGACGAACGCGGCGAAGAGCACGTCGATCCCTATCAGGAGCGTGGCCCATTCGCTAAAGCCGAGGATGGGGTCGCGCTCCGGGGCGTCTTTCGGCTGCGCCGTGGTCCCGTTCCCCAGCGCGGTGCGCCAGACGATCGCGACGAGCACGATGCCCAAGAGCGTCAACGCGACGTGCGACAGCAGGTTGCTCACATTCCACTCGGGCAGGAACGACTGCAGGAGCCGCGCGAAGACGCGATCGCCGGAGGCGAGCAACGAGGCGAAGAGCGCAAGGATCGGCGTGACGATGAGGGCGGTGCGGAGGATCACCCGTGAGCGACGGCGATCGGCCGGGGCGGTGAGCGGCGCCATCAGGAAGCGCGGAACGTGGAGCGCGCGCTCGAGGAAGGCGAGCGCGCGCGGGAAGAGGCCCGTGAACGAGAGCTTCGTGATGGATCCGAACTCGCCCGTCGCCGCAAGCGCGAGCAACGCGGAGGCTCCCAGGACGTTCAGCGCGACAAGGGGAACGGTCGCGCGGAGCGCGGGAAAGATGGAGAGGACAACGGCCCCGCCGAGCAAGACGTCCGTCTCGCGAGAGCGCGGTGCGACCGTCCGCAGCGCGAGAGCGAACAGCAGCGTGAAGAAAGTGATCGACACGCCCGGCCTCTGGCCGTTGACGGTCAGATCGAATGCGGCGCCGAGACCGGTGAGAACGAGGAGGGTGCGGGGTGTTGCTTCGGGAGCGTCGAGCTCCGGCAGGGTGGCGGGGAGGGCCGGGGGTCGCTCGGACATCCCCCCGACGCTACCGGGCGGCTGAACCTTCGGACATGTCCTTTCGGGCAGCGATCTCGGAGTCGATGGCCAGCAGCTTCAGTAGCATCCCGACCCCGCGGTCCGGGGGACGGGGGATGACGACGACGGCCTTGACCACGGCTTTCGGCCTGGCACGGCGCCGGACGGGTGCGTGGTACGCGTTCCGGGTGACCCGGCGCGTCGTGGTCGAGCGAGAAACCCGCGCTGCCGTTCCCCGGTCGACGAAGACCTCCGTGACGTAGAGGTAGCCATCGCTCCCTTTCACCACGCCGGTTCCGATCTGCTTGTACCGCCCACTCAGGATGTGCGCCCGGTGGCTGCTCGAGGACATGAAGGCGTTGTGCACCCCGGACACCGTCGGGCCGCGACCCACGTTCTCTCCGATCGCGCGCCAGCCGCGAACCTCAGAGGTCAGGGACGAGTTGTGGAAGATGCTCCGGCGAGAGGCCATCTCGGCGCTGTGCCGGTGCGCGACCGACATCAGGTCCGATGCGACGGAGAGTTTCGAGAGGCCGCGGTTTGCTCGCTCTGCATTAACGAGGGACACCAAGCGGCTCTCGTTGGACGACGACGCAGACGCGATGGGGGAAGGGGGAAGTGCGACGGCGAGGATAATCCCTACGAGAGCGGCGGTTAGGAGCCCTCGACGGGCCCTTACCCCCAGCACCGGCGCGCACACTAGATGTCATCGATGGTCGAATCAAGTTGGCTGGTCGTTCCAGCACAATCGACCTGGCCGTGGCCGGGAGGATGCGGAATGACCTGCTGAGGTAGGCTCTGCGCCTCGTGTCTACGGTCATGGGCCGCCTACCAGCACGGATCAACGTCGTGCCGCTGCCCGACCTCGGATCGACCGATCTCGTGCCCACCATGCCCGTCGCCGAAGCGGCGCTCGTCTGCATGCGTCCGTCGGTCGCGAAGTTCTTGGCTCTCGAGCCGGCGGTGCGTCTCGGCGCCGACCCGGATGCGATACACGACATGCGCGTCGCCGCGCGGCGGATCCGCACCGCGCTGCGCTTGTTCCGTGGTGCCGTCCCCGCCGGATCCGAAGAGCTGCGCGCGGAGATCAAGTGGGCGGCGTCGCTCCTGGGCGACGTGCGCGATCTGGATGTGCAGCGGATGTCGTTGGTGCAGATCCTCGAAGACCTGCCGGCCGAAGAGAGGGCCGTGGTGCACGCGGTGGACGACATCCTCGCGGGACGGCGCGCGGAGACGCACGCGCGACTCGTCGAGGGGATCGATACGCCCCGGTTCCACCGGCTCCGCACCGAGATCGTTGCGCTCGGCCGCGGGCCCGGTGCGGTCCCCGATCAGATGGGACGGCCGATCGCGGCGGTCGCGCCCTACTTGGTCCGGAAGCGGCACCGCGCGCTGCGGCGCGCGGGGAAACGGCTTGGCTCGGAGTCACCGTCCGCTGCCCTCCACGCGCTGCGCCTGAAGTGCAAGAGGGCGCGGTACGCGATCGAGTTCGTCGCGCCCCTGTACGACGACGCGGCCGATCCGCTCATCGCGCGACTCGTCCGCCTGCAAGATTTGCTCGGCGACCTTCACGATGCGGAGGTGGCGACGCACCGTTGGCACGAGTTCTCGGGCGAACTACTGCCGGAGGGTTCGGCCTTCGTGCTCGGCCGCCTCGCCGAACGCTCTGCGGCGAGCGCGCGGTCGGTGCGGCGCCGGTTCCCGAAGACCTTCCGCGCTATCCGTGGACGGCGTTGGAAAGAGCTGAAGCGCACGATGGACGCGCGCGCCGCGGTGTGACGTGCAGCTCGTCATCGTGCGTCACGCGATCGCGTACGAGCAGGACTCGGTGCGCTGGCCCGACGACCGCGACCGGCCGCTGACCCCGGACGGCGAGGAGAAGTTTCGCCGGGCGGCGCGCGGGATCGGCCGCGTGGCCGGGGACGTCGACACGGTTCTCAGCTCGCCGCTTGTGCGCGCGTGGCGAACCGCCGAGATCTTGACCGAGGAGGCCGGCTGGCCCGCTCCGACGGTCTTCGAGTCGCTGGAGCCCGAGCGCTCGGCCGCCGATGTAGCGGCCGCGCTGATGCCGCACCGCATGCGTGACACGGTGGCGCTCGTGGGACACGAGCCTCTGCTGGGCGAGCTGATCGCGTTTCTGGTGACCGGGTCCGATTCAGGGGCCGCGTTCCCGCTGAAGAAGGGAGCTGCCGCTTCCGTCGACGTCGACGGAGACATCCCGAATGGCTCGAGCCTGCGTTATCTGCTGACGCCGAAGATCGAGCGCGCGATCAAGTCGTGACGCGGCGCGGCGACGTCGGGCGCCGGGCCGTGTGGGGCTCGGCCTCTTTCCCCATCGAGGCGATCACCGGCTCGATCTCGAATCGGATCGACCGGAACACCTCGGGGACGGAGCCGCGCGCATCGATCACCGCGAACTGGTGACGCGAAGCGAGATAGCGGAACTCGAACAGCAGCCGCGTCTGGTACTCGACGAACGTGTGGTACACGTCCGGCCCGCGCAGGAAGTCTTGTCCCGATTCCCAATAATCGAAGCCGGTGCTCGTCAGGACGCGCGGGAGCAGGTGCTCCACGTCGACGTCCAAATAGATGACCTTGTCCGGCACGAGCGCGAACCCGTAGAGGTTCTCCATCCACTCGAGGGGAACCCCGCGGACGGCGGCGCGCGCGATCAGTGAGAAGATGTACCGGTCGGCGAGCGCCACCATGCCGGCCTTCAGCGCGGGCACGATCTGGCGCTCGAGCCGGTCCCAGAAGTCCGTCGCATAGAAGAGGTTGAGCGTGAAAGGGTCGAGGGTGTGACCCTGCTTCGCTCGTTTGATCCCGGGCCCGGCGAGCTCGGACCGTGTCAGCCCGGTATCGAGCACAGCGACGCCGCGATCCTCGAGCCACTCCTTCAGAAGGGCGATCAGCGTGGAGCGGCCGACGCCGTCCGTGCCTTCGACGACGATCAGGCGGCCGGGCATCACGTCGCCGGAGATCGTCGGCGGCGGTTCGCCGAAGAAGCGGACGGCCGTCATGCCTGGACGTCCTTCCGGCGGGCTGCCTCTTCGAGGTACCGGCCCCGCAGCCCGGCCTCCCGGAGCGCGTCGTTGACGCTGCCGGCGTCGGCCCGCTGCATGTTGTCGAGGTAGGGCTTTACGAGATCGCGCATCTTGCGCTGCTGCATGACGAGGGGCTCGGTGGCGGCCATGCGGACCAGGCCGAACTCGTCGATCATCTGCTCGTATTCCTTCTGGATCAGACCCTGGTACATGCGGAACGAATCGAGCGTGTCGTCCGCGAGACCGAGGTCGAGGCCGGCCTCGTAGTACTTGAACGTGGGGCGGCCCTCGGAGATACGGGTGATCGCTTCGTCCAACGGCACGTCGAAGTAGAACGCGACGGTCGGTTTCACGGCGAACGAGTACAGCTTGTGGAGCCATGGGCGGCTGACCCCGCGCACCGCATCGCGCGCGAACGCCGTGTAGACGTAGCGGTCGGCGAGCACGATGGCGCCCGCCTGGAGGGCCGGGAGGATCTGCGCGTGCACCCGGTTCGCGAAGTCGGCCGCGTGGATCAGGCTGAAAGACATCGGTGAGAGCAGGTGGCGCTTCTTCCCGCGCTTCGTCGTTCCCTTGACGATCGGCGACGAGTTCCACTCGCTGAACACCACGAGGAAGCCCTGCGAGGCCAGCCACTTATGGAGGAGGTCGAGCTGCGTGCTCTTGCCCGAGCCGTCGATGCCCTCAACGATGAAGAGCCGGCCGGGCAGTTCCTCGGTGCGGAAGGGGGTCACGTCTCGTCCTCCCGCGACTTTATCGCCAGCGAGC
Source organism: Actinomycetota bacterium (assembly GCA_049273905.1). GTDB lineage: Bacteria > Actinomycetota > AC-67 > AC-67 > AC-67 > JBASRP01. The sequence continues at coordinate 3,570 of JBASRP010000167.1, read as the reverse complement.
GACCCAAAACCATGCGCGTCCGGCCGTTGAGAAGCTCCGACCAGCGCCCGGAACGCATGGGGCCTATCACGGAGATGGTGGACTTCGTCGTCCGGATGGCCACCTTCATGCCGGCCGGGAGCCGAAGCTCGATCGCGTCTGCGACGGCTAGGCAAATAGCGGCGCGAGCGATCATCGACAGCTCGTAGTCGCCTAAAAGAGAGCGGAAGGGTTTCAGGCCGGCGCCGTGTTTGTCCGCGCGACGGAGGATGGCGGCGACGAGCGCGAGTTGCGGGTGCGAGAAACCCGACAGGTCGCCCGACAGGACCGCGGACGCGGCGTGGTCGTGCCGGTTGTACGCGTCGATCGCCATGCCGGCATCGAGGATCGTGGCGGCGTGGCGGAGCATCTCGAGCATCTCCGGTTGCGCCGACGGCGTCGTCTCCTTGAGAAGGAGCGTCGCGAGGTCGGCGCGCCGTTCGGCGCGCGTCGCATCCGTCGCGAAGCGGGCGGCAAGCGCCACGAGGGAGGACGCCCGTACATCCTCTACGCTCGGCATCTCGTCGGACAATGCCTCCATCGCAAGACCTTCGCGCAGCCCCTTGCCGGATACCGTTATCTCGTTCGCGCCGAGGGCTTCCATCAACGTCCGGACGATCAGCGCGCCGGCGACGATCGAATCAGCGCGGTCGGGGTTAAGACCCGCGAGCGTCTCCCGTTTCTTGAGCGGTCGGGCCTCGACGAGACCGACGATCGTGTCGACGCGCGCGAGCGAGAGGACGTACCCATGGAGGCGCGGGACCGGGTAGCTGCGCTCGCGGCGGTCCATCTTCGCCAGGTTACGGATCGTGCCGCCGGTGCCGACGAGCCAGTCGGTCGTCTTCAGTGCCGGGATCGCATTCTCGATCGCGCTCGTCACGTGATCGACCAGTCGTCGCCGCTCGCCACGGGAGGGTGGGTCCTCGTTGAAGAAGCGATCCGCGAGGAGCAGCGCGCCGAGAGGGAGAGTCCACGATTTGCTGAGTTTCCGGTCGCGGAAACGCGTGAGCTCGACGCTGCCGCCGCCGACGTCGAGCAGCGTTCCCTTCTCGACGGGCAAGCTGTGCACGGCTCCGAGGAAGGACAGCGCCGCTTCACGGGCGCCGTCGATGATCTCGATGTCAACCCCGGCATGGTTCCGGAGGCGGTCGATGAACGGTTCGCCGTTGGTGGCGTCCCGGACGGCGGCCGTCGCGACGGCCAGAACCCGCGATGCGCCACACCCCCGCGCCTGCGCGAGGAAGTCCTCGAGCGCCTCGAGTGTGCGCTCTGTGGCGGCGGCAGTGAGCGTGCCGCTCGCCGCGATATCGCTGGCCAGACGCAGGGGAGCGCGCGCTTCGGCGAGCGTCTCGACGCTGTGCCCGGTCGCAGAGCGCACGACGATCATCCGGCCCGAGTTCGAACCGATGTCGATGACGGCGATGGGCTGATCGGCCACGGACGAACCCCGCTCGAGGAAGTGGAGGGCGAGCCTAGCAATGGACGCGGGGGTCTAGGCAAGGCGAACCAGGCAGCTTTCGTGAACCACAGGTGAACTTTGTGTCAACGCAGCAAAACGGAGGCGCCGCGTGCGGTGGGATCGTCAGGTCGACGTCGGCAGCATGACAAGGAACGTCGATCCGCGACCTAATTCGCTTTGAGCCACGACGCGCCCGCCGTGTTGTTCGGCGACGTGCTTCACGATCGCAAGGCCGAGACCCGTGCCGCCGGTATCGCGCGATCGCGCGCGGTCGACGCGGTAGAAGCGTTCGAAGATGCGTGGCAGGTCGCGCGCGGGGATCCCGATCCCGCTGTCGCTGATGGAGAGGCGGGCGTCCCCGTTCCGTGCCGACACCTCGACGCGGATCCGCCCCCCGGGCCGTGTGTAGCGAACGGCGTTGTCGAGGAGATTGCTCACCAGCAACGCAAGGTCTTGCCCCGAGCCGCTTACTGTTACGGGAGAGGCCTCAACCTCTAGCGACAGCGCGGCCTCGCGGATCCGTTCGCTCAAGCGGTCGAGCTCTTCCCGCGCGAGCGCGTCTAGGCGGATGGGTTCGAACATCGCGCGCTCGCTCTCGAGGCGTGACAGGTCGAGCAGATCGCGCACGATCCGTGAGAGCCTCTCTGAATCGCGGATCAGATGTCCGACGAACCTATGCGCGGCTTCGGGATCCTCGTCGAGCGCGTGGGAAAGTGTTTCCGCAGCGGCTTGGATCGACGCGACGGGCGTCTTGAGTTCGTGCGACGCTGCCGCAACGAAGTCGCGTCGGATCGAGTCGACGCGTCGCGCCTCGGTCACGTCGCGGAGGACGAGCAGGGATAGACCTTCACCTCCAACGGGGAACGACGACGCGAGAACCTTCCGGGCCGGACGGCCGATCTCGATCTCGTCCTCCCGGACCGTCCCCGCGTCCCGGGCATCTCCGACGAGCTGTCGCAGCGAGGACGGTACGGACGGACGATCGGAGGGACGCGCCGGTCCGGGTGTTTCCGCAGCGATGCGCCCGACCAAACGAAGTGCTGCCGGATTCGCGTACTGCACGTCCGCGTCCGGTCCGATCAAAAGCACGCCTTCGTCCATCGCTGCGAGAACCAGATCGCGCGTTCGCCTGTCTTCGCTGGCGGCGTCGATCCGTCCTCGAAGGTCCGAAGCCATCCGGTTCACGGTGGCCGCGAGGCGCGACAGCTCTGCCGTTCCTTCCTCCGGCACCCGGGCCTCGAGGTCGCCGCCGGCGATCACGGACGTTGCTGCGGTGATGCGCGCGAGTGGCCGGGTGAGGCGACGCGCGATCAGCCAGGCGCCGAGGATCCCGAGCACCAGCGCGATCCCCGCGCCGAGACCGATGACCCCGCGCGTGCGCGTGAGGCGTGAGGAAACGACGTCTTGTGAGAGCGCCACGCGAACGATCCGACCATTCTCCGGGGGGAGGGCGACGTACCGGAAAGGTCTCCCCACGGTTTCACTGTTGCGCGACGCCACCCCGATCTCGCCGCGGAGCGCTCTCCGGACCTCCTCTCGGGTCGCGTGGTTGACCATCGTCGCGGGGTCATGCTCCGAGTCAGCGAGGACGACGCCGTCCTCTCGGATGACGGTGATGCGAACACCGAGGTCCCGGGCCAAGCTCGTAACGGAGGACGGGAGCTGAGGCGTTTCCGCGGGCAGCGCGGCGCGTACCGCTTTCGCCGTCGTTGTGAGCGAGGACGTGAGGTCTTCGAGGCTCGAGCTCTCGAGCCGGCGGTCGAGAGGGATGGCCACGGCCGCAAGGATGACGAGGAGGCCGAGGACGTAGCCGACAGCGATCCTGCGCGCCAGGGTTCCGCGTCCGAAGGGGCGGGGTTCCCGAGGCGGGTCGTCGGACGGCCGAGCCGGTGGGGCGTTCACCGATCGCAGTCTAGGGGAGCAGGGTCCTTCTTTTCTTCAAAGTTCACCGCCGATTCACGCCACCCCGGCGGGGGCTATCCAGTCGCCCAAGGACGAGGCCCCTCTAAGTTCAAGCAACGTTTACCTCCCGTTCAGATTCGCTGTGAAGCCCGTTCAACATCGAAACCTACGATCGCCGTAGATGACATCGT